>NZ_JAAVJS010000197.1:0-479 GCF_012037625.1 Tamlana crocina | reverse complement strand
AAGGGAATCAGGAAAAGTTAGAAATAAGAAGTACGAAGTACGAATTATTTCTAACTTTTGAAGCGATCTCTAAGTGCGACTTCTAATTTCGTACTTCTACGATCGTACTTCAAACAAGCCTGAGCTGTTCCCGCAACTGTAAGCTTAGTCCCGATGCGTCGGAATGCCTTTTGTACACTTCATACCACTGTTCCAAATGCGAATGGGAAGGTTCACAAAAGGACGCGAGCCAGGAGACCTGCCAATTTTCTATCAATTAAAACCTTTAGGCTTTCGGGAAAAAAGCCTGCGGATGATGAAAAAAAGCGTCTACTATCTCTTATTTATAACACTGCTGCAAGCCTTTCCGGCTAATGCACAACTTGAATCCCTGCAACAATTGCCGGAGGTGATCCTAAGCGATATTCATCTTCACCGCAGCTCGTCTACCAATCATGTGCAGGTGCTAAAGGATTCGGTGCTGGACCAAAATCAGCCGG
>NZ_JAAVJS010000196.1:0-480 GCF_012037625.1 Tamlana crocina | reverse complement strand
AGTACCTGATCCCTGCTGAATCTGTTGCCGGCACATACAGCCGCTGTACGCTGTCTTCGGCTTTGGAATCTTTAAGGATCTTCCTCAGCCCTTTTCGGTCGATGGTTCGGGTAAGATCATCCCAAAATTGTTCTTTAATTCGGCGGGAAATGCGCTGCGAAGGCGGCTCTTTGATTTGCTCAAGGTCAATTCGCAGGGTTTCCTTTTCTTCGGCCCGGGCTATTGCGAGCTCCTGAAGCAGATTTGACAAATAATAGATGCGGTCAATCGCTATTGAATCCCCTTCGGAAACAGGGACCAAAAATGGCATTTTTGGATCATCTTCTATGGTGATCTTTTTGTCACCATCGGTGTCGGCTTCTTTAAGGAGTCGTTCGAAAGTTGGCTCCACCTGAAGTTCTTTTATTTCAGTTTGCGCTAAGATCTGATCTGAAATTCCGAAGAAACAAAGGATCAGGAGAAACTGTCCAAAAACTTTTA
>NZ_JAAVJS010000195.1:0-481 GCF_012037625.1 Tamlana crocina | reverse complement strand
CTCCTAAAACCGGTAATACTGAAAATTTTGCAATTCTCTTCTTCATCCTTTTTAATTTTACGTTCAGAAAAAGCTGTAAGAATTTCCTAAATCGGCCTGCAAATGTAAGAATTTTTTTAATAATCTTACAATCAGGATGTTAAACCCTTCTTAACAACTTTTCGGTTGAATTCGGGATGTTGCATAGAACGTGCCAAAGGAGGTTTTAGTATTTTTAATCATTGTTGTCCGATTAAAAAAGGATAAATCCATGAAAACCCTTGCTAATGCCGGTCAAAGACATTCTCCAACGATTTGAGGGGGTGGTTTTCCTTTTTATGAAATTATATTAATTTCCAATAGGAAGTAATTTTTCGCAGTATTGTCTTTCAGAGCTTTATATAGAAGTCTTGGCTCTAGACTCTAGAATCGGAGCGGTCCAGATTCTTTTATCGGACAATAATGAATTATTAATATAAAATATTTATGAAATATGATTTAA
>NZ_JAAVJS010000194.1:0-482 GCF_012037625.1 Tamlana crocina | reverse complement strand
GTCCAGCTCTTTACAACTCACCTCATAATTGTCACGTAAACCTTTATGCGAGGCATACATTAGCAAACCCAGATGATCCAGATCATCAGATTTTAAGGCTTCTACAGCTTTGAGAACCCTGTTGTTTTCTGAGATTATAAACCGCGCACGTTTATAAAGCACCTCAGAAAGCTCATTTTTAAATTCCTGTAAGCGTTGTAGATCCACATCGCGTAAAGAATTTACTTCAGTATATCTTTTTTGGATATAATTGATCACTTCCTCACATTCTTTACGGCGGGTATTGTATTCGCTTGCGGCAAGGCTGTGAGAGACTTTTGTGTTTAGTAACACCAATTTATGACCTTCAAAATTTGCAGGTACATAAGTAGCTTCCAAACTGTGGCAATCCAAAAGAATAAGATGGTCTTCTCTACTTAAAACTGAGGCAAACTGGTCCATGATCCCGCATTTAGTGCCTACATAGTGATGTTCTGCATCAC
>NZ_JAAVJS010000193.1:0-481 GCF_012037625.1 Tamlana crocina | reverse complement strand
GCTTTCAAATTTTAAACATCTGGTGGAAAATCTGTTTCCATCATCGATCTTCAAGTTATAGCTTAAATATGTATTCCTCTTTTCAGAAAGCATTAAAATTTTGCTAATGTTCAAATAAGAAAAGTTCCCTTTTGGAACTCAGATCCTCAAATATTTCTGGAGTGAAATGTGAAGGGAATAATAAAATATATTTAATAGAAGTAGTATTCCTTTCTTATCAATTCAATCCATTTTTCCTGCTGTTAATTATGATGAAAATAAGCGGTAATTCTTTCTTAAATACCTTTGGGAGAGGTAGGTAACCGTCTACATTTAGATAAAGGAATTAGAGCAAAGCCGCCCCCTGCTTCTTAGATCCATTTTACATTTTTTCAAAAATTTTATCCTGGAAACCCGTTTTTTCAGGGGCAGACAAATACACCCTAAAAAGAGCATTATGGAGAAGAAAAGGACGATCTCTGGAAAGAATTCCAGGCAGTTG
>NZ_JAAVJS010000192.1:0-485 GCF_012037625.1 Tamlana crocina | reverse complement strand
AATAATTACACAACTTAAAATTATATTGAAGAATTTTTTATGCCTCTCTAAATCCATCAATGGAATCCAACGGATTTATCGTAAATTTGCCCCTTTAAGGAGATGTTATGATCGAGAAATTAAATATTGTGAAGCAGCGTTTTGACGAGGTGAATGACCTTATCATTCAGCCTTCTGTGATCGCAGATCAAAAGCGCTATATTGAGCTGAACAAGGAGTACAAGGAGCTTAAGAAACTCATGGAGGTTCGCGCCGAATACCTGAGCCTTATTGAAAATAAAAAGGAAGCCGAAGAGATCATTGCCGATGGCAGCGATCCCGAAATGACCGATATGGCCAAAATGCAGCTGGAAGAGGCCAAGGAGAAGATCCCGGGGATGGAGGAGAAGATCAGGATGATGCTTGTACCTAAAGATCCTGAGGATGCCAAGAACGTGGTGATGGAGATCCGTGCCGGTACCGGTGGGGATGAGGCGAGTATTTTC
>NZ_JAAVJS010000191.1:0-486 GCF_012037625.1 Tamlana crocina | reverse complement strand
CCGGTTTGGAGCTGTCCCAGATAATCTCTCCTGTGTGGCCGGTGATCTTTTGTATAGATTCGGCCAATTCTTTGATAGTTAAGTCTTTTCCTGTGCCTACGTTGTAAAGGTTCTCCTGTAGTTTGTTTTCCAAAGCAAAGAATACTGCATCTGCAAGATCGTCAACATAAAGAAATTCCCGCATTGGAGTACCTGAACCCCACATGGTTACAGGAGTTTCTCCAGCTTCTTTTGCTTCATGGAATTTCCTGATCATGGCAGGAAGTACATGCGAGGTTTGCAGGTCAAAGTTATCGTGGCTGCCGTACAAGTTGGTTGGCATTAACGACACGTAATCTTTCCCAAACTGCTTTCTAATAGCTTCACAGGCTTTTACTCCGGCGATCTTTGCTATGGCATACCATTCATTGGTGGGTTCCAGGCTGTCGGTAAGCAGATATTCTTCTTTAAGCGGCTGAGGGGCGTGCTTTGGATATATGCACGAGC
>NZ_JAAVJS010000190.1:0-486 GCF_012037625.1 Tamlana crocina | reverse complement strand
AGGTAGAAATGAATAGGTGGCGAGAGCAGGTGCCTCATCAGTCTTTGTATAAATGATTCTGGTAGTTCGTGACATATATTTCGTGTTTATTTTTTCAAGGATGTGCAATTTACCATTTTTATAGCTCATTTCACAGGCTGAGACGGGAAGAAAGGGGACTAAAAAAGACAAAAAAAAAACCATTTCACTATTTGAATAATGAAATGGCTCTAATGAAATAACAATACTAATTGCTGAACTTTTACATTCTCAAGTGAAATCTATCATTTCACAAGCAATGTTGCTATTTCAAATCGAATCAATACATTTCCCAAAAGAGTGTGTGTATTGACCCAAACGTTTTTACCGAATTAAACCAAACTATGTATTGAAACATATTGTTGTTCAAAAGGGCAAAAACCTATGTAAAGATCTTTGCTTTACATTGAGTTTAGAAGAAAAGTTCCTTGCGACACTCTTTAACTTTAAACTCTGTACTAAATTTAC
>NZ_JAAVJS010000189.1:0-486 GCF_012037625.1 Tamlana crocina | reverse complement strand
ATTCACTTACAGTAGCTCTTCGGCGTACTCCATTTTCTTCGGAAAGGCTTAAAATTTCCACAGGAGCTGCCGAAGCTTCAAAAGGAAAATTCAACTTTTCATGGCGGGCATGTATAAAGGCTTCTCCGGCTGAAGGTTTTGCCACCCCGCTAAGGTCTCCCTTCACATCCATAAGCAGCACGGGGACTCCTTTTTTTGAGAGGTTTTCGGCAAGGATCTGCAAGGTCTTTGACTTCCCGGTTCCTGTTGCACCGGCAATGAGTCCGTGACGGTTCATGGTCTTCAGCGGAATTTTCACTGCTGCATCGGCAAAGACTTCCCCGCCATGCATAGCCGCCCCCAGATAGATAAAATCTCCTTTAGGTTGGTAACCTGCAGCAATACTCTCTGAAAATTGTCGTTTATCGACCACTCTTTAATTTTTTTATAAATGTAAGAATTGTGAGGGACTGGCAGGGCTTAAATCCTTCAGAAATTAGACTACTG
>NZ_JAAVJS010000188.1:0-486 GCF_012037625.1 Tamlana crocina | reverse complement strand
AAATAGGTGGCACGGTCCCTCCGAAATAACCACGAAAGGAGCAAGAAAGAATCGAAAAGGAGAAACAGCAGTTAGTTCAACAGGAGATAGAAGCTTTTAAAGATCTACATAAAAAATCGCATCTATGGTACGAAGCTCAAAAACTGAGGAAATATTTAAAACAATTTGAAAAGCAATTCGAAGAGAAGGATCAATTGACTCAAGACAAAATTGAAATGCTTCACTTTGGGCTTCGAAAAGCTGATTGGTTGGATCCCTTAATTGATTTTGAAGATGAGCTTTTGTCTGAATTAGATCCTTACGACCTTTTGAAAGGTGTGAAATGATCAAAATACTTTTTCATTGTCTTGATGTTTTTGAAGATGGACCGAAATATAATCTCCAAAGGAAACAATTTATAAAAAAGACAAATATTTTCCTGTTTGAAATTTTCCATTAAATTTCTTATAATTTAATTATTAATTCTAACAATACTTATTATGAGGC
>NZ_JAAVJS010000019.1:0-71111 GCF_012037625.1 Tamlana crocina | reverse complement strand
AACTTGGTACAATAATAAACGAAGACATTCCTTTTTAGGGAACAAAACAATTAAAGAATTTGAATTAGATATGTATAACCTTGAACTAGCGGCATAGTCATTCAACTAATTGTCCAGTTTTTTGTTGCAAGTCCAGTATCCAAACGGATTTTCGATACTATGCGCAGGTTGGGTAAACCATTTAGGTCCATCTTTAGTTAAATACACATGGTCTTCTAAACGGATTCCAAAATCGTCTGGAACAACAATCATGGGTTCTATACTGTAGCAAAATCCAGATTGTAATGGCGTGTTGTTTTCCTTTACGATATATGGATATTCGTGAATATTCAACCCAATACCATGACCTGTTCGGTGTGGTAAGCCTGGTAAATTATAATCGGGACCTAAACCATGCGATTTAATGTTTTGTCTTGCCGCAGTATCTACATCATGGCAGGTGTTTTCTATCTGTGATGCATCAAATGCTGCAAATTGCGCTTCTTTTTCAACATTCCAAATGCTTCGTTGGAAATCGGTTGGTGTGCCAAAACAGTAGGTTCTCGTAATATCTGAGATGTAATTATGCATAGAACAACCTGTATCGACTAAAACAATGTCGTTTTTTTCTAAAGGTTTTGGGTTTTTTACGCCATGCGGAAACGAGGTGTCTTTACCAAAAAGCACAATACAAAAATAAGAACCCGATGCAATGCCGTAACGTTTGTGGGCTTCATGAATAAAATCGGTTACTTCTTTAGCTGTAATACCAACTTTTAATATTCTAGCAGCGGCTTTTTGCACTTCAAGCGTGATTTCCATCAATGATTTTATGATGCTAATCTCCGCTTCGGACTTTACCATTCTGCATGCTGAAATAATTGATTTTCCATTGCCTAAAGTTTCAGGTGAGATCGCACCCAAAATACCTTCATAGATAAAAAATGGCGTAGATTCATCAATTAAAATAGAACCTTCATTGGAAGTTTCATTTGCAATAATAGATGCGAAAAGCTTAAACGGGCTTTCGTGTTCTTCCCAGCAATGGATAGCGCCTTCAATAACCATAAAATCTTTAATGGTGCCTTTTTCGAAGTGTGGCGCAATGTAATGCACGTCGCCATTACTTAATAAAATAACACCCACCATACGCTCGCTTGGGTGCCATTGCATGCCTGTAAAATAGAATAAATTCGTACCCGCGTTTAAGTATAAAGCCTTAACATTTTGGGCTTGCATTAAGTCGCACGCTTTTTTAATGCGGGCTTCGTACTCGATGTTTTGAATAGGTTGAATATGTTGTGCTCTTGGTTGTATAGCGTTTAACTCATCTTGAATGGTTGAGCCTCCTATTCCAAATTTACTCATGGTATTTTTTATTTTGTAGTTAAAGGGTAAAGTGATGCAAAGGTATTGTGGTTGTTTCGCTTTTTGTTGGCTTTTAAGAAAACTTTGTCATTTCTAATAACGTGAGACATTTCATGGAAAAATCAAAAATGATTGAGATTCCTCGGTTTTATAAACCTTCGGAATGACTAAAATTAAACCTTCATTTTTTTATTTAAAACGCTCTGGCGACAACGGGTTAACATTAACCGAAGTCTTTTTATTGGCAACAAGTTCAGTAACCAATTGCCCTGTTATTGGTCCTAAACTCCAACCCATCATGGCATGTCCTGCCGCTACAGTTAAGTTATTGTATTTGCTTGTTTTACCAACAAATGGCACACCATCGGGAGATACTGGTCGTAAACCTGAAGTAGCGTTGGCGCGTTCATCGGGGTTTATTTCTATATCGGTGTAATAACTTTTTATGGCGTTTGCTAGGGCTTCAACACGTTCTTTTCTAACAAAAGTGTTGTTTCCGGAAAATTCCATAGTGCCAGCAAAACGTGTAAACTCATCCATTGGCGTTATGGCGACTTTGGCTTCCAATAAAATGGTTGGAATGGTTATTCCCGTCGGGCGATGTACGTCCATACTGTAACCTTTTCCGCCTTGAACGGGAATGTTTAGCTTTAATTTTGAAGCTAATTCTGTAGTCCAACTACCGCTAGCTAGTACAAAATCGTCAGCTTCGTAAGTGCTGTTTTGAGTAGTAACTGAAGCTATCTCGTTATTTTTTATACTGAAATCGGTTACCGTTTCGTTGGTTTTAAATATCACGCCATTTTGTTCTAACCACGCCTTCATTTTTGGCATAAAGTGATTTGGCGTCATGTGCGAATCGCATTTATAATGTACAGCACCAATAACCTTATCTGATAGAGCAGGTTCTAACTCTTGCAACTCTGTTTTGTTAAGCACACTAACATCAAGTCCTTCCTTCATGGCTCTTTCGGCAACTTCATGCTCTTCTTCTTCACAAGCTTTTGTTGTATATGTCATTAAAACGCCTTTTTTCTCGTAATGGAAACTAAAATCCAATTCGCTTATCATATTTTCAAAAAGTGTCTGACTTTTTAAGTTCAATTCTTTTAAAACTGGGATAGACTTTTCGACATTTTTGTTAGTAGCCGATTTTTTAAAATGTAATGCCCATTTCATGAAATCGAAATCTACACGCGGCTTAATGTAAAACGGGCTAGAACTATTAAACATCCATTTCAAGCCTTGGGTAATAATACCTGGTGCGGCAAGTGGAATAAAATGGCTAGGGGTTAAATATCCTGCATTAATAAAAGAAGCTCCTGTAGTCAGGTCGCTTTTGTCTAAAACGGTAACTTGGTAGCCTTCTTTTAGTAAGTAGTAGGCGCTGCAAATGCCGGAAATACCGCCACCAATGATAACAACTTTTTTCATCTGTTGCTTAAATTATATAGTTTAAAATGCGCTAGCAAATGAATTAAAGTTTTTACGTAGCGCATTTTTTTTTTTTGGGGGTTTATATCACTTGAAATCCATGAGCGTAAGGGTCATCGTCGTCAATAATAATATTGTTGTAACCCGTTACTTGAGCCCAACCTTGAATACTTGGTATTATAGCAGGTTTGCCGTTAAGCGTTGTTTCTTGCTCAACTTTACCAATAAATTTACTGCCAATAAAACTTTCGTGAATAAAAGGTTCGCCTAATTTTAATTTGCCTTTAGCATGCAATTGCGCAATGCGTGCCGATGTACCTGTACCACAAGGCGATCTATCGATAGCTTTGTCACCATAAAACACCGCGTTTCTTCCAGATGATGTCGGGTCAATTGGGTTGCCCGTCCAAAGCATGTGGCTAACATCGCGAATGGTATCGTTTTCAGGATGAATAAACCTATCTGGATACTTTTCGTTGATGCTATTACGAACGACTTGCGAATATTGTATAATCTTACTCGCCGTAAAGTCATGCACGCCGCTAAAGTTTTTTTGAGGATTTACAATGGCGTAAAAATTACCACCGTAAGACACATCGAAGGTTAATTCGCCCAATTCAGGACAATCGATAGTTAAATTTTCGGCCGCTAAATACGATTTTACATTAACCAATTTCACCCAATCTACCTTTTTACCTGTTTGTTGATATTCAATTTCAACTAAACCAGCAGGCGCTTCCATTTTAATTTTTCCTGGAATTTTTGGAGTAATTAAACCTTCTTCAATAGCAATAGTAATCGTGCCAATAGTACCGTGACCGCACATAGGTAAACAACCCGATGTTTCGATAAATAAAATACCAAAATCGTTGTCTGGGTTAGAAGGCGGATAAAGTATGCTACCGCTCATCATGTCGTGTCCGCGAGGTTCAAACATCAATCCTTTACGAATCCAATCGAATTCTTTAAGGAAGTGTTGACGTTTTTCGCTCATAGTTGCGCCCACTAAATTGGGACCGCCACCAGCTACCACACGAACCGGATTTCCGCAGGTATGGGCATCTACACAAAAAAAGGTTTTTCTAGCCATTAACTCAATGTATGCTTTTAGGGCTTTTAAATTATTGTTTTGGTTTTTGATAAAATGTAATAAGACCTGTCAGGTTTCAAAAACGTAACAGGTCTATTAAATCTACCATTTATTTTTGTAATCCTTTTGGAAGTAATTCTGATGGGAATGATTGATAACTTATTGGTCGTACCCAACGTTGAATCGCATCGGTGCCTACCGAAGTATATTTTGCATTGGTCGAAGCGGGATAAGGACCACCATGATGCATGGAAGGACAAACCTCAACACCTGTTGGAACGCCATTAAAAATAATACGCCCCACACGATTGGTTAATGCTTCAACAACCTCACTAAGGTTAGCAATATCATCATCTTCTGCAATGATAGTTCCTGTTAATTGACCTTCGAGTGCTTCAATAATTTCTATAAGTTCGGCTTCGTCTTTGCTTGTAACCACTAACGAAAACGGCCCAAATACTTCTTGATGTGTTTTTGGGTTTGCTAAAAAGTCTGCGCCCGAAACGGTAGCAATTTGTGACGCCGCAAAGTTATCGGCTACATCGCTTGTAATTTTGGCAACGGTACTCACACCGCCTTGTGCCGTAACACTATCGCTGTTTTTTACAAACCCTGCTTTAATATTTGGGTGTAACATGCATTGCGCATCTATAGCTACGGTTTTTTCTGCTAAGGATTCTATAAACTCTGGCGTATTTTCATCTTCAATAGTTAAAATTAAGCCTGGATTTGTACAAAACTGCCCGGTACCCAAAGTAATAGAACCTGCGTAATTTGCAGCAATAGCTTCACCCCGATTAGCTATAGCGTTTGGTGTAATAACTACTGGATTTATACTACCCATTTCGGCATAAACCGGAATAGGTTCTTCGCGTTGCGATGCTAAATTAAAAATAGCACGACCAGCGCCAATACTTCCTGTAAAACCAACACCTTTAATTTTTGGGTGATTTACCAAAGCTGAACCAACCACAGTACCACGACCAGAAAGGTGTGAAAATACCCCGTTTGGCATGCCTGTTTTTTCGGCAGCTTTAATGATAGCCAATGCTACAAGCTCTGATGTTGCTGCATGCATTTCGTGAGCTTTTACAATAACAGGACAACCTGCAGCTAGAGCACTAGCCGTATCACCACCTGCTGTTGAGAAAGCAAAGGGGAAATTACTTGCTCCAAATACAACAACGGGTCCAATTGGAATTACTGTTTTTCGTAAATCGTCTTTTGGTAATGGTTGTCTGTCTGGAATAGCGGCATCAAATGTGTTGCCTTTCCAATCTTCGTTAGCCACTAAATTCGCAAACGATTTTAATTGCATTACGGTTCTACCGCGTTCGCCAATAGCGCGACCTTCTGGCAAACCGGATTCAGTAGTGTAAGCATCGATTAAATCTTGATCTAAAGCTAAAATTTCGTCTGCAATAGCGTATAAAAATTTAGCTTTGCCCTCCCCAGAAACATTTCTAAACGTTTTAAAAGCCGAAGCAGCTAGTTGCGCAGCTTCTTCGATTTCTTTGGGTGTAGCTTCAACAAATGTTGTTGGGTTTTCGGTGTTTAGCTTAGGGTTTATAGTTTTAAAGCTATAATTGCCTGTTGCACTGAGTTTGTTTCCGATATAATTTTTGCCTGTAATCATGTAATTTTTGTGCTTAAATATTTTATATTATGGTTATTTAGGTAGTGATGACATAGTAGATTCAATTACCCTAACTATGCGTTCTCTTTCTGTACCTTGTAACGGTAATCTTGGAGCTCTTATTTGCTCTGCGATTATACCAGTAGCAACTTTTGCTAATTTAATATTTTGTGACAATTTAGCACTAAAATCAAGTTCTATTCAAGTGTGTTTTTACTTGTGGACTTAGTTATCGCTGCTAATATCAGGCCTAGCCTTATAGTCTTAAAATATGATTTGTTATAGACAAAAATAGACTTTGTCTATAGATCGATGGTAGTTATTATTAGCTCATTATAATACTATATTACCCTATAAGTAGGTTTGTGTTTTATTTTTTAGTAATATTAGCAAAATTGATGATTATGAAAGTACTTCCTTTTAAAATTCCGAAACCTGAAAACGAAGTGTTGGTATACCAATATGAAAGGGAAAGCGTATTATACAATCAATTACACCAACATAGTGAGATACAAATTAGCTATGTAGAACAAGGAGCGGGTACTTTAATTGTAGGTGACACCATTAATGATTTTTATCCTGGCGATATTTTGGTTTTAGGGGGCGATGTGCCTCATGTATTTAGAACAGACACCAGTTTTTCTGAACAAACCGTAGTTTACACACTGTTTTTTGATAGAAATTCATTTGGAAAGGACTTTTTTAACCTACCCGATTTAGAAGGTTGTAATGTGTTTTTTAACGAATCGGAAAACGGTATGAAAATACTATCGCGTAAAAAGAAACTAGTTAAGCAATTTTTAAAACTCAAAAACCAAAATAAGGTTGAACGCATTAGTACACTTTTAAAAATTATAGACCATATTACCAAAGCCGAACGTACCGCATTATCTTCATTTGTATATAAGAAAAAATATACAGACGATGAAGGAAAGCGCATGAAAGATGTGTTTAACTACGCTATGGAAAATTACATGGAAATTATTACTCTTGAAGAAATATCTCAAATAGCAAACATGAGTAAAAATGCATTTTGTCGTTATTTTAAAAAACGTACCAATAAAACCTTTTTCCAGTTTTTAATCGAAATTAGAATAGAAAATGCGTGTAAAATGATTTACAACAACCCTGACTATTCTATTTCTTCCATTTCTGAGTTGTGTGGTTTTCAAAATACAGCCAATTTCAATAGAAAATTTAAAGAAATTAAAGGCCTAACGCCATCACATTATAGATTGCAAAGGTTTTAACAGATGGAAGGTCTAACTTGTTAAAGAAATCATGATTAATGAAACAACAAATAACAGGCTTTTGATAGTGACATTTTAAATAAATTCTTCTTTAGAAACAATACGAGTTTAAAGTATTTGCCCCTAAATCTAGTATAACATAGAAAGTCTATTCTTAATATTTTTAGTTAGTTTTAGAACTCAAAGCCTAAAATTTACTCTAAAGGAATTAAAACTACCTTCTTCTTTTTGTAAAACACTTAAAACAAGGTAATATAATATCGCTTTATGTTAACAATGCTTCATTGGAAGAGGTTTTACTTTATACTTTTGTCAAAAACATCAATTTAGAAAATGCTTGTTTAAGTTAATTTTAGATAATGAGAAATATGATAGAAACAAATAACCCAGATTGGAGGCATAGCGTTATGCCGGCTGTGTTTACATGGTTAAAAGAGTCAAAATCCGGTACCCTTGAAATAGACCTAGATGCCACACAAAAATACGCCGCAGATATTTTAAAGGTTCAAGGAAAGGGAGGAAGCAGAATGGGCGGACTTGTAGGCTCTGGTACTCTTGGTGAGAATAGTTACATAAGCGTAGAACAGCGCCTTTCTTTACTTAAAGCCTTTTCTGAGGTTGCTAAAGAATATAATGTACCGTTGATTAGTGGAGCAGCTGCAGAAACAAAGGAAGAACTTGCCAAAATTATTGAAGGTCTTGCAACGGTTGGAGTAGATACCGTCATGATTATGCCGCCAAAAACTAAAGTGATTCCATCAGATGATGAGATGTATGATTACTTTGAACTTGCTGAAGCGACTGCAAGAAACATAGGCGTAACAATTATGCCTTATAACAATCCTGATGCTGCTGGATATCATGCCATATCAACTGATCTTCTTCGAAGAATTTCTACTCTACCTAATGTAACTGCTCTTAAAATATCGACAATAGATGTTTCAATTATTGAAACATTGATTTTAGAGAACAGAGATTTAAAAGTTTTGGCAGGTGTAGATTCAGTTACTGTATTTGCAGGACTTGCTGGAGCATGTGGTGGTATTACAGGTGTGGGGGCTATCTTCCCAAAAGCAAGCGTTACCATGCAGGAGCATGTTTTAAATGGAGAATGGGCTGAGGCAAACAAAATTTCTCAGGCTTTAAATTCCCTATCATATCTGGATGCTCAGCCGCTACTTATGGAATATCTTAAGCTTGCCATGGGTATTCATCATAATGATATAGCTGGAGGGCTTCGCACCTATGGTATAGAATTAACCCAACAGCAAATTGATGATGTTCAAGCAAGATATAACTTAGCAAAAGAAAGACTTGGAGCTTTAGACTTATTGTAATCCAATACTTCAAACACTCAAATATAAAAGCTTCGTTTTTACGAAGCTTTTTTTTTAACACCTCATTATTAATAAATTGGAGTTGCAACCTTTACTCGGCAACAAAATTGAAGACCGTTTTTTGTTGCAATTCCATTACCCATCTTAGTTTTGTGAATACACTCTATGCAAGAAAATTTTTATAAAATATTGTTTGTTGAGAAAATTTGTTTGCCTTAAAAAGTATTTAGCATAAGTGGTTTTGGATTAAAGAAGAATAGTATTGTCCATATATTGAGGTTTTGTGTCTATTTTTTTGCTTACAAGTATTGTTAATTTTGAAATATTATAATGAGATTATTATGATTATGTCTTTTTTTTATTCGTTTTTTTTATAAATTAATAATATACAACTAAAAAAAGCAGGTTGCCAAAACTACAGTATTTTGTGTGTGTCCTATTTGGATACATAATATCTTGAAATTAAACTAAATATAGACTAAAAATGAAAACAAAAAAATTAGGAGTATTAATGATTGCTTCCCTTTTATTATTAGTTATTGGGTGTAGCGATGATGATTCGGTTAAAACAGATTCCGTACCTGAAGTAACTTTGTTGACAAAAAGTATTTCTTCGCTTCCAGGTGAAACATTTATTATTAAAGGGACATTGGTTGACCCAGCGGGTGTTCAATCTGTGAATTTGAAGTATGAGCCTTGGTTTTTAGATAAAACCATAATCAAGAATGATTCTGTGTATAAAACTTATGAATTGGATTATAAGTTTAAAGTTCCGGAAGAAGCCATTGAAGGTAGTCAACACACTATACTTATTACGGTAACCAACCAAGGAGGAAATCAGACCACCGAAAATTTGGAGGTTACACTGGATCAGGATATATCCAATCCTACGGTTCAGGTAAACAGTCCAACCAATGGAGCTACTGTTTTAATAGGTGATGGAAACGAAATAGAATTAGATATAGCCGTTGCGGATCAAGAGTTAGCGGAATTTAAAATAGAAAGTACAGTGCTAAACCAAACCATGCCTATATCGGGAACGAGCTATGTGTATTCAAACTCGTTGGATATATCAAATCCGGGCAAGTATGATTTCACGATTACCGTTACGGATGCTTCAGGAAATACAACAACAGAAATGGTTTATGTTAATGTGCTTAACGAACTGTTGTTCGATGTTATGTATGTCGCCGATGTATCAGATAATGCAGCATTGAATACTGATTTGTTTGGGGTGCCTTATGCTACCGAGGCCAGTACCGCAACAGGGGAAGATGGTTATGTATTTACAGCCCGGTATTATGCGGCCACCGAGAATGCCGAATTGAGATTCATTCCTCAGAAAGGCTCTTTTGAACCTTATGCTTTCGGAGCAGGAGAAGCCCCTGGAGTTTTAGCCATTGGCACCGATAGCACAGTCTCGCCAATAGTCTTGCCGCAAGTGGGGTATTATGAGGTGACAATAGATGTGAAAAATCTAACATACACAGTAAATACCTATACTCCAACCGATGATGCTTTTGATCAAGTGTACATTTTAGGACGAGGCGTGTTTGTAGAAGATACTTCAACTTGTGTTAATAATACAACAGGCGCAACTCAATGTTGGCATTTTAAATCAGGTAAGCCTTTTAGTGTAGATTCCAACAATCCGTATTTATGGACACTCGATATCAGTGTTGATGACCAGCCTAACGATGAGGGTGCCAACGGATTTATTTTAAATGCAAATGCTTCGGGATGGGCTCCTTTCTGGAGAGTTGATGACGCAGCAGATCCAGAAGCTACTGTTCCGGGTGGTGGAGCAAACTATGTTTTTCCAGACGATGCATTAGGAAAGGATTATAAGGTGGTATTCGATACGCATTTAAATAGGCTAACACTATTAGAAAGATAAATTCAACTAAATTAATTAAAGATTATATGAGACTTACAAAATTAATAATGCTCAGCTTTTTGTTGCTGGGGTTTACGGTAATAGCCCAAAATACAGTTACGGGTGCTATTACAGACCAAAATGGACAACCGTTACCTGGGGTTAATGTTGTTGAAAAGAGTACAACTAACGGAGTAGCGTCCGATTTTGATGGAAATTACTCAATAACGGTAAATGATGGTGCAACTTTGGTGTTCAGTTATATTGGATACAAAACTAAGGAGGTGTCTGTTTCTGGTAGGCAAAATATACCCATTACGCTTCAGGAAGATAGCGCACAATTGGATGAAGTGGTTGTGATTGGGTATGGTGCGGTTAAAAGAGATAAAATAGCCACATCTATTGCTTCTGTGGATGGAGAAGAAATTACCAAGCAAGTAGCTAGTAATGCTGCAGAGGCGTTGCAGGGTAAAGCCGCAGGTGTTCAAGTGTTATCCTCGGGAGGTTCTCCAGGTGCTTCTCCAAAAATTTTGGTTCGTGGTATCACAACTGTTCTTGGATCTTCTAGTCCTCTAATTGTTATCGACGGTATTTTGCAGCCTAGTGGCACTTCATTAAACGCTGTTAATGCTCAAGATATTAAAAGTATGGATATTTTGAAGGATGCTGCAGCATCAGCTATATATGGTTCAAGAGCTTCAAACGGAGTGGTGTTGATAACAACAAAAAGAGGAAAATCAGGCAAGGCAAAAATTAGTTTTGATTTTAACTACGGTGTTCAGAGCTGGGACAAGATTGAAATGGCAGGGGCGCAAGAATATATAGAAGTTATAAACACAAGGAGAACAAATGATAATGCGTCTCCACTTTACGATCCAAATGATTATGGTGAAGGAACCGATTGGTGGGATGAGGTAGTTAGAGATTATACACCGGTGGTTAATGCAAACCTAAGAGCTTCAGGTGGAGATGAGAAGCTTAAGTATGCGGCTAGTTTAAGTCTCTTTGATCAAGAATCCAATTACGCAAAAGGTTATTATCAAAGGGTTACAGGTCGTTTTAACGTAGATTTTAAGATTTCTGATAAAGTTACCTTAAAACAAGACCTTAGCCCTAGATCAGAGAAATGGGAAAACACGCCAGATTTATTGTTTAATTCTATAAGAATAGATCCTTTAACCGAAGTATATCTTCCGCAAAGTGAAAGAGTAGGGCGCAATATATATAGTATATACCCTGTATCGAATAATTTAGTGCCAAACCCAGTTGCCCAAATTGCTCAACTGTTTGCTGAAAACAAATATTATGGTTTGTTGTCTAATACCCAACTGGAATACAAGATATCACCTGCTTTTACCTTTGCATCTCAAGTAGGTTTAAATGTTGATGCTTTAACTTGGGAAACATTTAATCCGGCCTACGAATTTGATCCTAATAGAAGGCGATTGGTTAACCAATACACAAAAAATGTTACTCAGAATTTTGATTATGTAATTAACAACACAATCACCTTTGAAAAAACAATTCTCGATAAGCATTATTTAAATGTTGTTGGGGGTGTTCTTTTTGATTCAGAAAGCACTAATTATTTAAGAGGTTCACGAGAGGGCATACCTAGCGATACCGATCCAAGACTTTGGCAGTTGGATGCCGCTGTTAATGATGAGGGTTTGCTTATTTCTGCCACTGGAAATCAAGGTAAGCAGAATATTCTTTCGGGGGTTTTTAGAACCATTTATAGTTTTGACAATAAGTACACAATAAACGCATCGGTAAGAGTAGATCAATCCTCTCGTTTTCCGAAGGATAGAAGAACAGGTATATTTTCTAGTGCCTCGGTAGCTTGGGATGTAGATTCAGAAGATTGGTTTACATCTGAAACTATTAATAATTTACGTTTAAAAGCTGGTGCGGGAGAATTGGGAAATCAAAATATAGATAGAGATGGTTCGTTTTTTACAGTTGGTTCAGATAACGTTATTCTAGGAGGACAGAGTGTTGTCTCTAACTTTTTGAGTCAGTTTGGTAATCAAGATTTAAGATGGGAAACTGTAAAAGATAGGAACTTTGGCGTTGACCTTGGGCTGTTTAATAACGCCTTGACTTTTTCGGGCGAATATTATGTAAAAACCTCTGAAGACTTGTTAAATCAAGTAGAACAACCAGGTTATACTGGCATCCCAGGTACAGTTGCTCGTAATGTTGGAAGTATAGAATCTAAAGGTGTCGATATCGCTTTAGGATTAAATAAAACTTGGAACGACTTTAATTTGGGGGTTAACTTAACTCTGTCTTCTAACGAAAGTAGAACAATAGAACTCGACCCCTCAAATGAGGTAATTTTAGGGCAAAAGAGGGCTACCCTAGGTAATCGAAATGTTAAAATTACAGAGGTGGGTGAAATAGTAGGTTTATTTCAGGGCTATCAAACTGATGGGATTTTTCAAAATCCAACGGAATTAAACTCACATACTTCAGAGGATGGGACTATCATTCAGCCAAATGCTCAAGTAGGTGATTTGAGATTTGTAGATCAAAACAAGGACGGTAAAATTGACGATGCAGATTTAACGACCATTGGTAATCCGTTTCCAGACTTTTTTGGAGGGTTAAATATAAACATGAGCTATAAAAATATAGACTTGTCTATGCAGTGGTATGGTACATTTGGTAATGATGTTTACAATGGTAATTTAGAATATATAAGGTCTGGTACTCAAAATCTTAACGTGTTGGCGGGAACAACAGATGTTGTGTGGTCACCAACCAATACTGATGCGAGCTTCCCTAGACTAACAGAACTTGATCTAAATGGAAATTATAAAAACCCATCAGACCTTTTTATTGAGGATGGTACCTACGTTAGGTTGCGTAATATACAATTGGGGTACAACTTTAAAGTTAAAGGGTTTGAAAAATTTAGATTGTATGTCTCAGGACAGAATTTAATAACGTTTACAGATTATTCAGGATTTGATCCTGAGGTTCAAAATCAGCCAAGAGGAGTAAATATTATTGATGCATTAGGGGTTGATTTTGGTAGAAATCCAGTATCAAAAACGTATTTGGTAGGGTTAAATTTAAGTTTATAAAATTATGAAAAAGATAGTATTATTATTAACAATAACGGCGACCCTTTTTGTAGTAGGTTGCGATAAAGAAGACTTTTTAGATCAGCCTCTACAGGGTAGAGAAACGTTAGATGATTTTTTAAGTAATCCAGATAACTTAGAAGGCTTTGTTAACGGTTTGTACAGGAAAGTAAATGGAGAAAAATGGTGGATGGTTAATTTTCAGCGTCAAATCAATGACATGGCAACCGATGATAACTGGGCAGGAAATACGGCACAGCCAAGACCAGATATATTTGGAATAGCCCAATATAATGTATTTGCCGGTTCAACGTATTTTAATGCCTTTTGGGAGCATAACTACATTGGTATTACAAGGGTAAATATTGCATTAGATAATCTTCCAGAGAGTCCTATTTCTGAAGATTTAAAAAGACGATTTACTGGAGAAGCACAATTTTTAAGGGCATTTTTTTATTTTGAGTTAGTTAGAAATTTTGGAGGAGTGCCAATTGTTACCACCTATAGTGAGTTATTCGACCCATCTATTAATGATAAAACAAGAGCAACCGTAGCAGAGGTTTATGCTTTAATCGAGGACGATTTAGAAGATGCGATAAACGGATTGCCAGAAAAAAGCGAATACGCAGCAGAAGATTTAGGTAGAGCAACCAAAGGAGCAGCTCAAGCTTTGTTAGCCAAAGTGTATTTGTTTCAAGAAAAATGGGCAGAAGCTCAAGCTATGGCAAAAACAGTAATGGATTCGGGAGAGTATAGTTTGGAGCCTGATTTTGCCGATATCTATAAAGTTGGTAATGCTAATGGCGTAGAATCAATATTCGGTGTAGAATTTGTAAGTAATCCTAATCTAGTAGATGTTGGAGGTTATCTTCCTCAAACCAACGGAAGTCGTGGCGACGGAGGCTGGGGCTGGGGGTCACCAACAAGCGATTTAGAAAATGCATTTTTAAGTGAAGGCGACAACATCAGGTTGCGGTCAACAATAATTAAACATGGTGAACCTGTTTTCGGCGACCCTGATGTTACGGAATTCGACGGCAAGCCAACCGAAAACAAGTCAGGTCGTACCAACAGAAAATACTATTTACCCAAAGCAGAAAGACCAGCAAATTATGTGCAAGGTCAATTGCCAGGACATGTACTTTACTTAAGGTTAGCTGATGTTATTTTAATGCACGCAGAGGCTGCATTTTTTAATGGCGATGAAACTTCGGCTAAGAATTCTTTGAAACTAGTTAGGGATAGAGTAGGATTAAGCACTAATATGTCCTTGACCGGTTCTGCTTTGAGAGACGCAATCTGGAAAGAAAGACGTCTGGAATTGGCTTTGGAACAGCATAGGTTGTACGATTTAAGAAGACAAAAAATTAATGGGGTTCCTAGAATTGCATTAATCTTAGGTCCTAATGGGACGTTTGTAAAATATAATACCGAGGTAAGCACCGATCCATTTGAAACAACAAATTTGAAAGAATCTCAGGATAGCGGTGTGTTGTTCGACCCTAGCATACATCTACTTTGGCCTATTCCTCCTGAAGAAATACAGGCTTCTAGAGGTAATTTAGAGCAAAACCCTGGATATTAATAACAAGAGGCTATATGGGATATAGATTTTTTAAAGTATCATTTTGCTTGTTATTGGTTTTAGCGGTTTTTGGATGCAGCACAGATAAGGCTACAGATCCCAACGATCCTAAATTTGATGTGCCAGAAGAAGGAATAGTGCTAAATCTAAATAACACATTTCAAACCATAGATCACTTTGGGGCATCGAGCGGATTTCAGGATCAGTGGGTTGGTAAATGGCCCGATGCTTCCAAAAATAAAGTTGCAAAATGGTTGTTTAGTACTGAAACTAATACTTCTGGGGATCCCGAAGGTATTGGGTTGTCTATGTGGAGAACCATTATAGGAGAAGGCTCTGCCGATCAAGCTAATAGTGGCTTTAGCGCTTCTAATTGGTTTCGTGAAATGGAATGCTATTTAGCGCCAGATGGTACTTATGATTGGTCTAAACAGGCCGGCCAGCGCTGGTTTATGTCTAAAGCCAAAGAGTATGGTGTAGACAAATTCACAGCCTGGACCGGTTCACCTCCTTATTTTATGAGTAAAAATGGTTTTGTGTTTAGTACTTCTGATGTACCTGGCTTTAATTGTGACCCAGATAAATATGATGACTTTGCTAATTTCTTGGCAGATGTTGTTAAAAAATACGAGGATGACGGTTACAATATCACAGCATTATGTCCTTTTAATGAAACGCAATACGAGTGGAATGCAACAGTTGGAGAAGCACAGCAATCTGGTACTAGGGCAACTAATGCAGAAATAGCTAGCGTTACTAGAATTATTGATGATGCATTTACACAAAAAAATGTAAATGCTAAAATAATGATTCCAGAAGCGGCTCAATTAAAGTATTTGTTTGAAGGTAGTAGTAATAGGGAAAACCAGATAAATGATTTCTTTAATCCTTCTAGTACTAATTACATAGGTAACTTAACTAATCTATCAAAAAATATAGCTGGGCATAGCTATTTCAGTAATGAAACCACTAATGAGTCTTTAAGGCAACGCAAGTCTTTGAGGACAACACTAGAGAATTATGGTTTGAATTATTGGCAAACGGAGTATAGCCTTTTGGGTACTGCTTATCAACAAAACAAAGACGTATCAACTTTTCAAGAAATTGACTATGCGTTATGGATGAGTCGTATAATCCACACAGATTTAGTTTTTGGTAATGCTACTGGCTGGAGCTTCTGGACAGCTCTTAATCGTTCTACTTTCGGAGATCATCCATACCGATTCAACCTTGTACTTTGGACACCCAATTCCAATAGTCCAGCACATACAGATGGTACGGTTGAAGATAATAAATTATTGTGGGCGCTAGGGAACTATAGTAGGTTTGTTAGGCCTGGAATGGTCAGGTTTGAAGTTAAAGACCCTGATTATAGTGATAATACTTCGGTTGAAAATTTCATGATTTCGGGCTACAAAAGTACCTCGGGCAACGATTTGGTTTTAGTATGTGTTAACAATACCAATAGTAATAGGGAAATTATTTTACAAGAATATGGGACGCAATTTGAGGTTGTAAATGATCTTTTCGAGGTTTATACAACATCATCTACTAAGAACCTAAAAAAATCTACAACTACGTATGACAATATAGTTGTGCCGTCCAAATCAATAGTAACATTAAGGGCTCAGATAAAATAAACACATTAAATAGCTTTAAAGCTATTAGGTGTGTTAAGTTACAAGAGAGGGGTAACAATTTTCGAACTGTTATAAATTTTAAAAAAAACAAACATGAAAAAGACATTATTAATACTATTACTAGGAATAATTTTTTCCTGTACTTCGAATGATTTTACAGATCCTAACGATCCTAAATTTGGTGAAATTGAAGATGGAATAGGGGGTGAAGAAGAAGGAGAAGAAGAGGTAAACGCAGATGTGGTTATTATGGTTGATGCTACTGATGGGGTCGATATAAGTCCAGAAATTTTTGGTGTTAATAATGATTGGCGCCTAGTTCCAGATAATACCTTTTCAGCTTTTGCTTCTACACTCGGTACTATTGGTAGCACAGTGGTAAGATACCCTGGAGGGTGGGAATCTGAATTTTACGACTGGACAACCAATACAACCCCTAGATGGGACAAATCACCCGATACGCCAGGAGCTTCAATAGAAACGTTAAAGAGCAATGTTTCAAATTATAGTATTGTTCTACCAACGGAAGAAGCAATGATTACAGCGGTTGGTTCTTCTCAATATAACCTTGCAATTGCTAACTTAAAGACTAGAGCGAAACAGGCTATTAACATGTCTGGTATTAACTCTGTTAACGGAGGTCTTGTGGAAATTGGTAATGAATGGTGGTTGCAATGGGCAGGAGGCGTGAGTAGGTCGCAAAAACTCGATAAATATGTTAACATTGCCATGGACTTGACGGAATATATAGTTAGTGAATATCCAAATCGTAAGTTCAAGTTGTTAATTAATGGAGATTATACCCAGCCTCAGGAGTTTACAACCATGAAGAATAAGTTTACTAGAGGTTATGGTGCTATTGATGGGGTAGGTTTACATACCTATACAGGTTATGTAACTGATTCACATAACATCGCTGATTTAGAAGAAAGAATAAAGGAATGTGCCGATAACTTCAATCCAGATAAGAACTTCAAATACCTATCAGAATGGATGCCTTCTCGAGACTACAATGAAAGAGCATTATATATGGAAGCCGCTAATATTATACCAGATATTATTCATATTTATGCCAGATCTGGAGCTCAAGCAGCTGCATATTGGCCGCCAATCAACAGTCCTGTGCCTGGTTTGGGTATAACCAACTGGAACTATTCTAAAGTGTTTCCAACAGGGCAAATTTTAGGAGATATGGCAGCTTCATACAAGGGCAAATCTTTAAAAACAACATCAAATAAGGTTCATTTAGCAGCTGCGCTACAAGATGCAAATACTATGGTAATGTATATAACTGGAGCCAAGGAAAGTGGTAAAAAAGTAGCAGTTAAAGTAAATGGGTTTACAATAAATTCTATACAGAGTGTTGAGCGTTTTGTGCCAGCAGATTATAATGACACGGCAAAAGCAGAGCCTTATCTCACAGAAACGGCGTCTGCCCAGATTAGCTCAAACCATGTAGTGGTAGATGTTAATAAAGAAGGTTTATATCAAATCTATAAAATTGTTGTTAAGGGGAATTAGTTAGTGATGAAAATATTATTGTCTATGTTTTTAGTTGTTGTGTCTATTTTTGTGAATAAACATGTTTTTAAATTTGTCTTGTGTAAAATAGGCGTTTAAGCGATTTACTGTGTTTTAAATGAGATATAAAAAAACAAATTTTGTGCATGTTTTTGTTGTGGTATGGTTTGCAGGCTTTATCGGCACTGCTGGAATGGCACAAACTTTACAAGTGCAATTAAATATTGAAAAGGAACATCAAACTATTTTAGGTTTTGGAGCTTCTGATGCTTGGAGGTGTCAATTTGTGGGCAGTAATTGGCCAGAACATAAAAAAGAGAAAATAGCAGAATGGCTTTTTAGTAAAGAAACAGACAAAAAAGGAAATCCTAAAGGCATTGGGCTATCTATGTGGAGGTTTTATATCGGGGCAGGAACTACTGAGCAAGGTAACGATTCTAATATTGCAAATGAATGGCGTAGAGCAGAATCTTTTATAGATGTTAATGGAAATTACGACTGGAAAAAACAAGAGGGGCAACAGTGGTTTTTGAAAAAGGCGAAGCATTATGGTGTAGATAAGTTATTAGCATTTTCAATCTCGGCCCCTGTACAGTGGACAAAAAATGGTAAGGGATATAATGGCGATAATAAAGACGGTGAAATTAATTTAAAACCGGAGTATTTTGATGATTATGCCAGTTTCATGGTAGAGTTTCTAAAACATTTTGACTCCCAAGGAATCTTTTTTGATTATCTAAGTCCAATAAATGAACCGCAATGGGACTGGGAGAAAAAATCTCAAGAAGGCACGCCAGCAACCAATCAAAATATTTTAAAACTTACTAAAATGTTAGATAAGGGTATAGACGAGAGTGGCGTGTCTACAAAAATAGTGTTGGGAGAAGCAGCCGATTTGCGTTGGTTATACTCAAACTACAATAAGTCAGAACGGGGTAATCAAATCGACTTTTTTTTCAACGAAAAGAAAGAACTAAAGCATCTAGATAATACAATTACAGGTCATAGCTATTTTACAACATGGCCAGTAGATAGCCTAATTGGTATACGAAAAAAGTTGAAACATAAACTAAATGAATATCCTGGTCTTGATTATTGGCAAAGTGAGTTTTGTATTCTAGAAAAAAATGATGACATAGGCGGAGGGCATCAACGGGATTTAGGGATAAACACCGCTCTATATGTAGCTCGTGTTATACATGCCGATTTAACCCTAGCCAATGCCAGTTCTTGGCAATGGTGGACAGCTTTGACCATAGCCAACTTTAAAGACGGGCTTATTTATTTGGATACAGGTAACCCAAATGACCTCTATAATAAACAATCGCTAAAACATGATGGAGAATACCACGATTCTAAATTATTATGGGCGTTAGGCAACTATTCAAGATTTGTAAAGCCTGGAATGGTAAGGGTAGAGGTTGAATCAAACCGAAACAAAGAAGCTTTAAAAAAAGCATACAACAATATGATGGTTTCTGGGTACCTTGATAAAGATACTTCAGAGGTGGTTTTAGTTGCTATTAATTACAGTGACGAGGATCAGGTTTTAAATGTAACCAACTGTAAAATTGAAAATGTAAACGTTACCTCCGAAAATAGCAATTTAGAAACATTTAAAGTAGACGGCAAAGACGTTGTCCTTAAAGCAAAATCAATAAATACGCTAACGGGATCTTTAAAAAAGTAATAAAACACCCTAAACCAAAACAGCTCTAAGAATTAGAGAAAATAGGTTGGAAATTTTGGATACCATAAATTATAATGACACAAATGAAAAACAAAAATAAGTTCAGTTTAGTAGCACTTTGCTTAGCAGCTATTGTTTTTAATAGCTGCAAAAGCAAAGTTAATAATGAAGTAGTTAAAGTAGACAAAAAACCTAATGTCTTGTTTATTCTTGCAGACGATTTAGGTGCACACGATTTAAGCTATGCAGGGAGTAGCTATTATGAAACGCCTAATATTGATCGTATAGCAAAGGAAGGAACTGAGTTTACACAAGGTTATGCAGCATGCCAGGTATGTAGTCCTTCAAGGGCGAGTTTAATGACAGGTCAAGACCCTGCGCGCCATGGCATAACAGACTGGATTGGAGCCGCTACAGGTGAAAAATGGGGCGATTATTACAATACCAAAGTTATGCCACCAGAATATGTACACGCGCTTCCCGAAGAAAGTATCACTATAGCTGAAGCACTAAAACAAAACGGATACAAAACCTTTTTTGCAGGTAAATGGCATTTAGGAGATGTGCCATATGGTCCTGAAAACAATGGTTTCGATATAAACAAAGGAGGCTGGGAAGTAGGAGGGCCTAAAGGAGGATATTATGCGCCTTGGAGAAATCCTAAGTTAGATTATAAATATGATGGTGAAAACCTTACTAAGCGTTTAGCCCTAGAAACAGCTGATTTCATTACCGCAAATAAAGACAAGCCGTTCTTTGCATACCTTTCTTTTTACGCGGTACATGGCCCTATAGAAACTACAGAGGCAAAATGGAAAAAGTACAGAGATAAGGCCGAATCACAAGGAATTCCTGAATCTGGTTTTGAAATGGAAGCTAGATTACCTATTAGAACCGTACAAGATAACCCTATTTATGCAGGCTTGGTAGAGTCTATGGATGATGCAGTAGGCGTTGTTCTCAATAGGTTAAAAGAGTTAGGTTTAGAAGAGAATACCATTGTAGTATTTACATCTGATAATGGAGGTGTAGCTAGTGGAGATGCCTTTTCTACTACAAACTATCCTTTGAGAGGTGGTAAGGGATACCAATGGGAAGGTGGTATTAGAGAGCCATACCTAATTAAAGCACCCATGATAAAGAATGCGCCTAAACAAATTGAGTATCCTGCTTCAGGAATTGATTTTTATCCAACACTATTAGATATGGCTGGGGCAGAAAAAGACCCAAACCATATAATTGACGGAGTAAGTTTAGTGCCGCTATTAAAGGGTGGAGAATTAGAAGAAAGGCCCCTGTTCTGGCATTATCCTCATTATGGAAATCAAGGTGGTGATCCTGTAAGTATTATCAGAAGAGGGGATTATAAGCTTATTCATTTCTGGGAAGATGGACGTGATGAATTGTATAATTTATCATTGGACCCAAGTGAGGCAAATGACGTTTCTGCGGACAACCAGGAGATTGCACGAAATTTAAGAAAAGAGCTGGATGCATATTTAAAAAGTGTAAATGCTAGAATTCCTGAAGTGTATGCTAAGTATGATGATAGCAAAGCAAAAGCCAAGTATGAAGAGCGAAAAACTAAGATGAAACAACGTTTAGAAAAACAACGTATGGATTTTTTAAGTAAAGATTTTAATCCCAATAATAATTGGTACGATAGCAGTTTAAATACAAAAGACTAAAGTTTTAAATACACCAACACCAACTAACTAAACACCATGAATCAAACAAAATTTAATTTCACTTATTTATTATTTCTAGCACTTGTATCTGCTATGGGCGGTTTCCTGTTCGGTTATGACTGGGTAGTGATAGGAGGAGCTAAGCCATTTTACGAGCTCTATTTTGATATTACTTCAGAGCCTACCTTACAAGGATGGGCTATGAGTAGTGCGTTGATTGGTTGCATTTTTGGTGCGGTTATTTCTGGTTTTGTAGCTGATAAATTTGGTCGAAAAATACCGTTGATTTTAGCAGCAGCACTCTTTATTATTTCGGCCTTTGGAACCGGGTATGTTGATAATTTTACGCCTTTTATAATTTATAGATTGATAGGAGGTTTAGGTATTGGTCTGGCTTCTACATTATCGCCAATGTATATAGCAGAAATAGCTCCAGCAAAATATCGAGGTCAGTTTGTGGCTATCAATCAACTCACACTGGTAATTGGGATTTTGGCCGCACAAGTGGCGAATTACTTTATTGCCGAAGCCATTCCCGAAAATAGTACGCCCGAAATGATTTTAAATTCTTGGAACGGACAAACTGGTTGGCGCTGGATGTTTTGGGCAGAGTTAGTGTCGGCTACCTTGTTTTTTGTTTTAATGTTTGTTGTTCCAAAGAGTCCAAGATTTTTAGTAAAGATTAATCAGGGTGAAACAGCTAAAAAAGTGTTGGCAAAAATAGGAGGAGACTTCTATGCTCAAGAAGAATTGAATAGCATCAAGTTGACCTTGAAAGAGAGCGGACATGCGAAAGTTAATATAGCAGATTTAAAATCGGCTAAAATAAAACCCATTTTGGTAATAGGAATCGTACTAGCAATATTTCAGCAGTGGTGTGGCATTAACATCATTTTTAATTATGCCGAGGAAATTTTTACGGCTGCGGGTTATAGTGTAGGTGATATGCTATTTAACATAGTGATTACCGGAAGCGTTAATTTAATTTTCACATTAATTGCCATGCGAACTGTTGATAGCTGGGGTCGTAGAAAACTCATGCTATTAGGGTCTATAGGCTTAGGTGTGGTATATCTTATTTTGGGTGGTGCTTACTTTTTTCAGTTTACGGGGTGGCCAGTACTATTGTTAGTAATTACCGCAATTGCTATTTACGCCATGTCTTTAGCTCCAATTACATGGGTTGTGCTTTCCGAAATTTTCCCGAATAAAATTAGAGGGGTTGCCATGTCTATTGCTACGTTTTCTTTATGGGTAGCGTCGTTTGTTTTAACCTTTACATTCCCAATTTTAAATGATGCTTTAGGAGCTTCAGGAACGTTTTGGGTATATAGTATAATATGTATTGCTGGATTCTTATTTATTAAGTCGAAGTTACCAGAAACCAAAGGTAAAAGCCTTGAGGAAATAGAACTAGAATTGACTAAAGATAAGGAATAGAAACGATGAAAAAAGTATTTGTTACATACATGTTTTTAGGGGTGTTTTTAATCTGTAATGCCTCTAAGTCTTATGCTCAGGATATGGCCAATGAGACGATTGAAGATTGTCCTCATTCAGCACATTATTTAGATAGCTTAAAAACCGAACTTAAAGTAAAATGGCCAAATAACCGCACTATCAATTTAGTCTTTCATGGGCATTCAGTACCTACGGGATATACCACAAGAGGTGTTTTGGATAGGATAAATGCTTACCCGTATCGCACACTAAAAAAGGTTAATGATTTCTATCCGTACTCAGTGGTAAATACTATTACAACGTCCATTGGAGGGGAACAGGCAGAACAAGGCGCTAAGCGTTTTAAAGAGGAAGTTTTAATTTATAAACCAGATGTGCTGTTTATCGATTATGCGCTTAACGATAGAAAAATGGGTGTGGAACGCGCAAAAGTGGCTTGGGAACAAATGATAAAGGAGGCTTTGGAATATGGCACTAAAGTGATTTTATTGACACCTACACCTGATACTAGAGAAGATATTGCATCCAATGAATCGCCGCTAGCAAAACATAGTGAACTCATTCGTGATTTAGCTAATAAATATAAAGTAGGCTTGGTAGATAGCTATGCTTTATTTAAAAAATTGGCAGAAACTGAACCTTTGGAAGGCTACATGTCCCAAAGTAATCATATCAATATGAAAGGGCATCAATTCGTAGCAGATGCTATTTTCGAATATTTTAAAACTTCAAACTGCACAAAGAATTAAACATTATATGAAAGTTTTCAGAAAGTATATCATTCTTTTTTTAGTCGCATCAAGCTTCATTTTGCAAAATTGCAAAAGTGATGAAACTGCTTATATCGATTTATCTGGAACGTGGAGTTTTAAAATCGATTCGCTAGACCAAGGTGAAAAAGAAAAGTGGTTCAAATTGAATTTAGGGGACAGCATCAAATTACCTGGTTCAATGCCCGAAAATGGTAAGGGTAATGATATATCGGTTAAAACCAACTGGACGGGCAACATGTGGAACGATAGTCTTTGGTATAAGTCTGAAGAGATGAAAAAGTACCGACAAGAAGGCAACGTAAAAGTATCGTTTTGGTTAACGCCTGTTAAAGATTATAAAGGGGCTGCTTGGTATCAGAAAAGAATAGCCATTCCACAATCTTGGGAAGGTAAAAACATTGTCTTAAATCTAGAACGTGTGCATTGGGAATCTACAGTTTGGATAGATGACAAGAAACTGGGAATGCAGAATAGTCTGGCTACTGCTCATCACTATAATTTAGGCGAATTAGCAGCAGGAAATCATACTGTTTCCATTCGAGTGGACAACCGAATTAAAGATATCAATGTTGGTTTAGACGCCCATAGTATTTCAGACAACACCCAAACCAATTGGAATGGCATCGTTGGTGAAATATCACTTTCTGCGGTTCCTAAATTGTCTATCGGAAATGTAAAATTATATCCTAACGTCTCTGATAAAACCGTTAGAGTTGTAGCTAGAATTGAAAACGGAACTGGTAAGAACCAAACCGCAGAATTAGTACTTCAAGCCAAAGAAAAATCGGAAAATGGGGAAGCTCTTGAGGTTTTGAAAGAATCAATAGAAATAGGTGATTCCAAAATAATAGAGTTGGAGTACCCAATGGGTGATGCCCCTAAACTATGGGATGAATTTAATCCTGATTTATATGAGATGAATCTGTCTTTAAATTCCGAAAAAAGTGTAGACAAAAGGGTTGAAACTTTCGGTATGCGTGACTTTAAGGCAAGTGGAACAGTTTTTACTATTAATGACCGACCCCTATACCTTAGAGGAACTCTAGAATGTGCCATTTTCCCATTAACGGGATATCCGCCTACAGATGTTGATTCTTGGAAACGGATAATTAGTATTGTTAAAAATCACGGTCTAAACCATATTCGTTTTCATTCTTGGTGTCCGCCCGAAGCTGCATTTCAGGCCGCAGATGAAATGGGGATATATATTCAAGCGGAAGCATCAGCTTGGAAAGCTGGTTTAGGAGATGGAGAGCCTGTGGATTCATGGTTGTATAAAGAAGGTGAGGATATCATTAACGCTTACGGAAACCATCCGTCGTTTGTGCTAATGACTTATGGTAATGAGCCAAGTGGAAAAAACCATAAGCAGTATTTAACAAAGTATGTCAACCATTTTAAAGCATTAGATAACCGCAGATTATATACAAGTGGCGCAGGATATCCGTATCTAGAAAACATGGACTATTATAACAACGCTAGGCCTAGAATTCAAGGATGGAATCAAAATTTAAAAAGTGTTATTAACAAAGAGGCCCCGCAAACCTTATTTGATTATGAGCACTTAATCAAGCAAACACCCATGCCTTACGTAAGCCATGAAATGGGGCAATGGTGTGTGTACCCCAACTTTAAGGAAATGTCGAAATATACAGGGGTTTTAAAACCTAAAAACTTTGAAATTTTTAAGGAATCCTTGGAGGAGAACGGTATGTTAAAATTAGCAGACAGCTTTTTATTGGCATCGGGCAAATTACAAACACTTTGTTACAAAGCAGATATTGAAGCAGCTCTGCGAACCAAAGGAATGGCAGGCTATCAGTTATTGGATTTACATGATTTTCCTGGTCAAGGTACTGCACTAGTGGGCGTTTTAGATGTATTTTGGGATGAAAAAGGATACGTCACTCCTGAAGAATTTAAAGCCTTTAGCGGAAGTACGGTTCCGTTGGCACGTTTATCAAAACGAACATTTAAAAATATAGATACGCTAACCGCTGAAATTGAAATTGCCCATTTTGGAGAGTATCCTATGAATGAAGTGATTCCTAAATGGGAATTAACTAAAACAGATGGTAGTGTGTTCTCTAAAGGAGAATTCGAAAAAATAGATATTCCCATAGGAAATGGTATTCAATTAGGAAAGGTTAATCAACCCTTAAATACCATTACCAAGGCTCAACAACTTATCTTAAGCATTATGGTGGGTGACGCCAAAAATAGTTGGGATGTTTGGGTGTATCCTTCTAAAAAGGAGAATATTGAAAATGAGTCATCTATTAAAGTTGTAACTAAATTGGATGCAAAAACTATCAGTTATTTAGAGAATGGTGGTAATGTACTTTTAAATATCAACAAAGGAGATATAGCTCCAGAAAAAGGAGGAAATATAGGTATTGGTTTTTCAAGTATTTTTTGGAATACCTCATGGACCAATGAACAGAAACCACATACATTAGGAATTCTATGCAATCCAGAACATCCTGCATTAGCTCATTTCCCAACGGAGTACCATTCCGATTGGCAATGGTGGGATGCTATGAGCCATTCCAACGCAATCATTTTTGATGATATACCAGAATTGAATCCTATTGTTCGAGTTGTTGACGACTGGTTTAAAAATAGAAAACTTGCTTTAATTTTTGAAGCACAAGTAGGGAAAGGAAAGCTAATTTTTTCTGGAATTGACTTACATACAGATTTAGATAATAGACTAGAAGCACAACAGCTTTTATACAGTTTAAAAACATATATGACCAGCAAGGATTTTAATCCTAAAATCTCAATAAAAATTAATAAACTAAAGGAAAAGTTAAAATATTAAAAATAAACTAAGCTAAATTATAAGATTATGAAGACAGTAAACGCTTGGCACGAGAAAGTAACCATTCCTACTTATGAAGTAGGAACACCAGAGAAATACCCGGTTTTTTTAGAAAAACGAGTATATCAGGCAAGTAGTGGTTCTGTTTATCCACATCCCGTTATTGAAAAAATCAGTGATGAGAAGGTAGATAAAGAATGGGATGCTATTTTTATTGAAAATGATTATATCAAATTAATGATTTTACCTGCTTTGGGGGGAAGAATCCAAAGAGCGTATGATAAAATTCGTAAACGAGATTTTGTCTATTATAACCATGTCATTAAACCAGCGTTGGTTGGCTTAACAGGACCTTGGATTTCTGGTGGTATTGAGTTTAACTGGCCACAGCACCATCGTCCAAGTACGTACGACCCAACAGATTTTTATATCGAAGACAATGAAGATGGTAGTAAGACCGTTTGGGTAAGTGAGTTAGAGCGTATGTTCCGTACAAAAGGAATGGCTGGTTTTACCTTGCATCCAGATAAGGCTTACATTGAAATTAAAGCCCATTTATACAACAGAACACCGCACCCACAAACTTTTTTATGGTGGGCAAATCCTGCGGTGGCGGTTAACGACCATTACCAGTCGGTTTTTCCACCAGATGTAAATGCTGTATTTGACCATGGTAAGCGTGATGTATCGGAATTTCCAATTGCCAAAGGTGAATACTATAAGGTAGATTATTCTCCTGGTACTGACATTTCTCGATACAAGAATATTCCGGTTCCAACAAGTTATATGGCCATCACTTCTAAATACGATTTTGTTGGTGGTTATGAAAATGATTCAAAAGGTGGATTGCTACATGTTGCAGACCACAATGTGTCTCCTGGAAAAAAACAATGGACTTGGGGTAACGGAGAATTTGGTAAAGCTTGGGATAGAAATTTAACAGATGAAGACGGACCATATATCGAGCTCATGTGTGGGGTTTATACCGATAATCAACCCGATTTCTCATGGATGCATCCCTATGAAGAAAAAAGCTTTAAGCAATATTTTATGCCATATTACAACGTTGGGGTGGTTAAAAATGCGACGAAGGAGGCTTTGGTAAATCTTGAAATGGTGGATGGAAAGGCTCAAGTAAAAGTGTATGTTACTTCTACTTATAACAATTGCGTTATCACTTTAAGTGCCAACGGAAAGGTGTTTCACGAAGAAGTGTTAAACCTTTCACCTGAAGTTGGTTTTGAAGAATTGATAGACATTGGTTCTAACACTTTTGATGATTTACAAATTTCAGTAAATGATAGTCAAGGGAAAGTTTTGGTGGCTTGGGAACCCGATAAGGATTTATCTGATGAAATTCCTGAACCAGCCAAAGCGGCCAAAGACCCTAAGGATATTAATACCATTGAAGGTTTATATTTAAGAGGACTTCATTTAGAGCAATACAGACATGCTACTTTTGTGCCTACAGATTATTACGAAGAGGCCTTAAGAAGAGATCCAAAAGATGTCCGTAACAACAACGCAATGGGGCTTTGGTACATGCGTAAGGGGCAGTTAGAAAAATCTATTTCATATTTCGATACTGCAATTGAAACACTAACAAGTCATAACCCTAATCCGTATGATGGCGAACCTTATTTTAACAAAGGAATGGCTTTAAGCTACTTGGGGAAGAAAGAGGAGGCATATGCTAGTTTCTTTAAAGCTTGTTGGAATGCACAATGGCAAGATGCTGGTTATTTCAACTTAGCACAAATTGATTGCTCTAGAGGCGATTTGGAAAAAGCTATGGATTTGGTTGATAGAGCTTTGATTAAAAACTGGCATAACCATAAGGCCAGACATTTAAAAATTATTTTACTTAGAAAGACAGGTAAAACAGAAGAAGCAAAACAATTAATAGAAGATTCGTTAGCTATTGATAAATTCAATTTTGGAGTGCTTTATGAAAAGTATATTTTGTCTAATGCCAAAGAAGATTTAGAGGCATTCAAGACGATTCTCCGAAATTATGCACACAACTACATTGAGTTTTCTTTAGACTATGCTATGGCAGGTCAATATGACGAAGCTGTAGCCCTATTAAAAGTACATACCGATACCAATACCAAAGTGTATCCAATGGTGTACTATTTTATGGGGTGGTATTTAGACCAAAAAGGCGATGACAGTAGTGCATTAGAGGCCTACAAGAAGGCCTCACAAATGCCGGATACCTATTGTTTTCCAAATAAGATTGAAGAAGTAAAGGCATTGGAATCTGCTTGTAAAGCGAACCCGACCGATGCTAAAGCATTCTACTATCTTGGTAATTTCTGGTATGCCAACAGGCAGTACAAGGAAGCACAAGATTGCTGGGAAACTTCCGTTAAATTAGATGATAGTTTTGCTATTACCCACCGTAACTTAGCATTGCTATACTACAATAAAACCAATAAAAAAGAATTGGCAGTAACCCATTTAGAAAAAGCATTTGAATTGGATAGTTCCGATGCACGATTGCTGATGGAGCTCGACCAATTATACAAAAAGATTAATGTGCCAGTTGAAAAGCGATTAGCATTATTGGAGGAGCATATTGACTTGACTAATTCTAGAGACGATTTGTACCTAGAGCGTATTGCGCTTTATAATTTGAAGGGTGATTTCGAGAAAGCAAAAGCGCTGATTGAACAACGTCAATTCCACCCATGGGAAGGTGGCGAAGGCAAAGTGCCATTCCAATATTTAACAAGTAACATTGAGCTAGCCAAGAAGTATATTTCTGTTAAGAATTATGATGATGCTATTGAGCTTTTAACACAGTCAAAAGACTATCCGCACAATTTAGGAGAAGGTAAGTTGCATGGTACGGTAGAAAACGATATTGACTATTGGCTAGGATGTGCTTACGAAGGTTTGGGGAATGACGAAAAAGCCAAAGCTTATTTTGAATTAGCTTCGGAAGGATTAAGTGACCCGAGTCCAGCGATTTTTTATAACGACCAACAGCCTGATAAAATTTTCTATCAAGGGTTGGCATTACAAAAATTAGGACGTAAAGATGAAGCTAACAAGAGATTTGATAATTTGTTAAAATATGGACAAGACCATATAGACGATAATGTGAAACTGGACTATTTTGCCATATCCTTACCCGATTTATTGATTTGGGAAGAAGATTTGAATGTTATCAATAAAATTCATTGTAACTATATGATTGGCTTAGGGCAATTGGGCAAAGGTAACGATGCTGAGGCAACTGAAGCGTTCACTAAAGTTATTGATACTAATTTATCTCATATTCCAGCGCAGATTCATCAAGCGCTTGTTGGGGTTAAATCTTAACTAAAATTAATTACTTGTATATGAGGGTGTTATATTGTTTTAAGATTATTTTTTTTGGAATCTTCTGCTGTATGCCTTTTAAGGCATATACACAAAGCACCAACCCTAATATCGTCATCATTTATGTTGACGATTTAGGGTACGGTGATATTGGTGTCAATGGAGCCATTGGAGTAGAAACACCACATATTGATACACTTGCTAAAAACGGATTGAACTTTACAGATGCACATTGTTCGGCATCAACCTGTACACCATCAAGATATTCCTTATTAACGGGAAGCTATGCCTTTCGCAATAATGCTGAAATTTTAGAAGGTGATGCACCACTTATAATAAACCCTAATATGGGTACATTACCTAAAATGTTACAAAAAGCCGGTTACAAAACGGGTGTGGTTGGCAAATGGCATTTAGGTCTTGGTAAAGGGAAAATCAATTGGAATGAAAAAATTCCGTTAGGTCCCGAAGAAGTAGGATTTGACTATAGCTTTTTAATTCCAGCTACAGGCGATAGAGTGCCTTGTGTATTTCTTGAAAACCAAAAGGTGGTTGGTTTGGACCCTAACGACCCAATAACAGTAAGCTATGGAACAAGAATTGAAGGCTACCCATGGGGTTTTCAGCGTCCTGAATTGCTAAAACAACATACAGACCCTTACCATCAGGGAGCTATCATTAATGGCATAAGTAGAATTGGTTACATGAAAGGTGGTAAAGATGCTCTTTGGGTGGACGAGAACATCCCTTTTGTCCTAACCGATAAAGCCAATGCTTTCATTAATAATAATACGAACAATCCATTCTTTCTATATTTTGCTTTGCATGATATTCATCAACCACGTATTGCTAATATCAAATTTGTAGAAAGCAGTACCATGGGCCCCCGTGGCGATGTAATTGCTCAAATGGATTGGTGTGTTGGCCAAATTACCGAAGCACTTGAAAAGCAAGGATTATTAGATAATACCTTAATTATTTTTACAAGTGATAACGGTCCTATTCTGGATGATGGCTATTTAGATTATGCCAGAGAATTAGTTGGCGACCATAAACCAGGTGGAGGTTACCGAGGTAGTAAATATTCGGCTTATGAGGCTGGAACGCGTATGCCTACTGTGGTGCATTGGCCAAAAGAAGTAAAACCAGGTGTTAGTAATGCCTTATTGTCACAAGTGGACTTGTATGCCTCATTGGCATCCTTGGTCAATCAAAAGGTAGCTAAAGGCGATGCCGTTGATAGTCAAAACTTTTTAGCCTCTTGGTTAGGGAAATCGGATAAAGGGCGCAAATTTTTACTTGAAGAATCATACACTTATGGTTTTAGAATGGATAATTGGAAATACATCAAACCAAAAGAAGCGCCCGTACCTAATTGGATAGTTCAAAAGTTTGTAGACCCCGGATTTAGACCAGAACCACAATTGTTCAATTTAGCAGAAGACCCATCAGAATCTAAAAACATTGCCAGCAAATATCCCAAGATAGTCGCCAAAATGGAGGCCGAATTAAAAGAAATACTAGAAAAATAAAGTATTATGAGAATAATTTTGTTGACTTTGTGTATGTTAACAATAATGTCGTGCAAAGCGCAAGACAAGCCTAATATTCTTTGGGTAACTATAGAGGATACTTCTCCTCACTTTATAGGTTGTTACGGTAATGAAAATACTAGTACTCCTGTAATAGATAAATTAGCAGAAGAAGGTGTGAAGTTTACAAACGCTTTTTCTACAGGTACAGTATGTGCGGCCAGTAGGTCTACCATAATTACGGGAGTAAGAAGCTTTAAAAAGGGTACAGGGCATCAAAGGAGTCAATATTCAATCCCGGATTTTATTAAAGGCTTTCCTTATTACTTGAAGCAATTGGGGTATTACACAACCAATAATTCTAAAACAGATTATAATATTGCTAACGAAAAAGATTTTGTAAAAGAGGCTTGGGACGAAAGTTCCAACAAAGCCACTTGGAAAAATAGGGCCGAAGGCCAACCCTTCTTTGCTGTATTCAATTTTGCAGAATCGCATCAGTCACGAACCATGTCGTGGACTTTTGAACAGTACCAAAAGCATGTTTGGAATCATTTGCCTGAGGAAGATAAAATTGCTGACGATGCTTTTGATATGCCTCCTTTTTATAACGATACCCCCGAAATGCGTAAGCAATTTGCAAGAGTTTATAATTCCATTAAACTTACCGATAATCGAATAGGGGAATTATTGCAAAAATTAGAAGAAGATGGACTAAAAGACGATACCATTATTTTCTTTTATGCGGATCATGGCGAGGGTATACCAAGGGCAAAAACTAACGGCATAAATTTAGGGTACCGTGTGCCATTTGTGGCGTGGTTTCCTGAAAAATTTAAACATCTATCACCGTGGGAAACAGGAAAGCCAACAAATAAACTTATTAGTTTTGAAGATTTAGGGCCTACAATGATTGATTTGTTAGGAGGTAAAGTGCCAGAATACATGAAAGGACAACGCCTTTTCGACTCAGATTCAAATAATAAAAAAGATTTGTTGTTACTGTCTACAGATAGGGTAGATAATGGATTAGACTTAGTAAGAACCGTAACCGATGGTAAGTTTGTGTATTCCCGAAACTTTATGCCATTTATTCCTGAAGTAAGGTATATCAATTATTTAGAGATTGCTGATATCACAAAACACATGCGTAAAGATTTAAAGCATGGTAAACTTAACGCATTTCAATCTCGGGTTTTTGAGGAGCGCCCCTTTGAAGTGTTATATGATATTGAAAATGACATCTGGGAAACCAATAATTTAGCAGGTAACCCTAAGTATGAGTCTATTATGGATAATATGAGGCAATTTATGGATGCTGAGCTTTTAAAGGCGAAAGACATCATGTTTATGCCAGAATATGAAATGGCTAAACTATCAAAAACGCAAACACCTTATGAGTATAGATTAGATGATAATAAATATAAGTTTGATGAGATATTCAAAGTAGCATCTTTATCTGGTAAAAAAGGAGAAGACATTGCTAAAGCTCAAATAGCATACTTAAAACATGAAAATGCTATAGTGCGTTATTGGGCTAGTATTGGATTAATGTCTCAAGAAAAAACACTTTTACAATCATATCAAAAAGAATTGAATGAAGCGCTTAAGGATGATTATTCTCCCGTAGCTATAACTGTTTCTGCAATCTTATATAGTAAATTTCAAAGTAAAAAGGCTATGGAAGTTTTAAATAACTTCGCTAAAAATGAGGATTGGACTCTGGCTTTAATGTCTATTAATTATATGCTCTATTGTCAAGACAGAACACCGTTTGAGCCTACAATTGAAGCATTACTTCAAAACCAAGACCTTAATTGGCATGTAAAAAGTGCATGCCTTGATTTTGAGGAAAGTCAAAGATTGAAGAAAGAAATTTAAATTAAAAACCAAAGATACCATGAAATTATATCAAACCGTAGTTCTAGTTTTTATGCTCATATTGGGTGCTTGTGCGCCAAAGGTAGATCGAATAGATTTGTCGGGTAAATGGCAGGTAAAATTAGATTCCACAAATGTTGGAAAGCAAGAAAATTGGGCGGGGTCAAAACTAGAAGGAAGAGAAATTAGTTTACCAGGAACTTTAGATGATGCCGAAATAGGAACGCCAAACAAACTTAAGCCAGCTATAAACAATTATGTAATGTCCAATTTAACCCGAAAATATCAGTATATAGGGAAAGCGTGGTATCAAAAAGAAATTGAAATACCCAAAGATTGGAAAGAGAAATCGGTGACATTAAACCTTGAGCGGGTGCTATGGGAATCTACGGTATATATTGATGATATAATAATTGGTACAGCAAATAGCTTAATTGGCGCACATAGTTTTGAAATTCCAGATAATATTTCTGCGGGAAAACATATGCTTACTATTTGTGTAGATAACTCTAACAAATACCCGAACATAAACGTTGCAGGAACACGTTATCCAGATAAAGTAAACCAAGACATGGCTCATGCCTACACCAATCACACACAAATAAAGTGGAATGGTATAATTGGCGATATTTCGCTAAATGCTTCAGACCAGAATAAGCCCAATAATATTCAGGTTTACCCCAAAAAAGATTTAAAAGGATTAAAGGTAACATTCGAACAACCCGTCGCACTTGATGGAGCAGTAGCCTTAAATATTAAAACTATAAATGGGGAAGAAATTTACAGCAAACAATTAGAGGCTTTAAAAGTTTCAAACAATGAATTTTCTATTGAAGTGGATAAGCCGGAAGGCCTTGAGTTATGGGATGAGTTCAACCCCAATTTGTATGAGGTTTCAGTAAAAACAAATACCGGAACGGTTAGCACTACTTTTGGATACAAAGTTGTGGGTAACAATGATGGCGATTTAACCTTAAACGATAAACGTATTTTTTTAAGGGGAAATTTGGAGTGTGTTATATTTCCGCTAACTGGTTATCCGCCAATGCAGAAAGAAGATTGGACAACTCTTATAAAACAAGCAAAAGATTATGGTTTAAATCACTTACGTTTCCATTCATGGTGCCCTCCAAAAGCAGCTTTTGAGGCTGCAGACGAGGCTGGTTTTTACGTTCAGGTAGAACTGCCGCATTGGAGTTTAAAAGTAGGGGAAGACCAAGCCACTAATGCGTTTTTAAAAGCTGAAGCCGATAAAATAATAAAGGATTATGGTAACCATCCATCTTTTATTTTCATGGCGATGGGGAATGAATTGGAAGGTGACGCTGCCTTTCTAAATAGCCTTGTTAAAGATTTGAAACAGAAAGACGATAGGCATTTATATGCAACAACGGCATTTTCGTTCCAAAGGCCAATGGGGACAAGACCCGAACCAGAAGATGAGTACTTTATTGCTCAATGGACCAACAGAGGATGGATTCGAGGACAAGGTGTTTTTAATGACAAACCACCGCATTTTAATGCAGATTATACTTCTGGAGCCGAACACATAGAAATGCCTTTAATTTCTCATGAAATTGGTCAGTATTCTGTATATCCCGATATGAGTGAAATAGAAAAGTATACCGGGGTTTTGGAGCCGCTAAACTTTATAGCGGTAAAACAGGATTTGGAGAAGAAGGGGCTTTTGGATTTAGCTCCGGATTTTACATATAATTCAGGAAAGTTGGCCGCTTTGTTATACAAGGAGGAAATCGAGAGGGCTTTAAAGACACCAAGTTTTGATGGTTTTCAGTTGTTGCAGCTTCAAGATTTTCCTGGGCAAGGAACCGCTTTGGTGGGTTTGTTAAATGCTTTTTGGGAATCGAAAGGCGTTATCTCTGCCGAAGAATTTAGCCAATTTAATAGCGAATTAGTGCCGTTAATTAGATTTGAAAAAGCAGTTTACGAAAACGGAGAGTCTTTTAAAGCTACTATTGAAGTAGCCAATTTTTTCAAAGATATGAAAAACAAAACCATCAATTTTAGCATAACAGATGATGATGGAAAAGAAGTGAAATCTGGCAGTCTAACTAATATTAATCTATCTATAGGAAACAACACAGATTTAGGAGTTATTGATTATACTGTTGAGGCAAAAGAAGCCAGAAAACTAAATATTAGTGTAAGTGTAGCAGAAACAAAATATAAAAACAGTTGGAATATATGGGTGTATCCAAAAACTGTTTCTACAGCTTCAACAGATATCTTAATAACATCTTCTTTTCAAGAGGCTTCAAAAGCATTGCATAAAGGAAAAACCGTGTTGCTAAATCCAGATTATAAAGGACTAAAAGGTACAACAGGACGATTTGTGCCTGTTTTTTGGAGTCCTGTACATTTTCCTGACCAGCCAGCAACAATGGGTGTTATGGTAAATGAAGCGCATCCAGCTTTTAATCATTTTCCAACAAGTTCGCATACCGATTGGCAATGGTGGGATTTATGTATAAAATCAAAATCTGTTATTATAGATTCCTTGAAAGTGACACCGATAGTTCGAGTGATAGATAATTTTGTTACCAACCATCACCTAGCTAATGTTTTCGAAGCTAATGTAGGGCAAGGAAAGCTGGTGTTTTCTGCCATAGATTTAACTACAGATTTGAACAATAGACCAGTAGCGAGACAACTGAGATATAGCTTGCTGGAGTACATGAAAAGCGATAGCTTTAATCCGTCTGAAACAATCCTAATGAAGGACCTAGAACAAGTGAAAATTGAAGGTAAAAGTAGTACGTTTTCAGCAGAAGATGTCTATAGCAGTGGATACAATTAATGATAATAATCATGCCGATATTCACCATTAAAAAACGTTTTTATCTAGTATTTCTATTTTTTGTTTTCGTGAAAGTACCTGAGTAAAATGCTTGTGAATTTATAGATGAAAAAATAAATAATAGAGAGATAAGTTAATACCAACCCTAAATAGAAGGAAAGGAATATGTTAGAAAATGCGTTATTTTATTTAATTATTCTGTTGAAATAATAATAATAAGAGCTAAAATGGTGTCAAAAAAGTAGTATTGTCTATAAAAGCAAAATGTTAGTCCATTTAAATATTGCTTATTAAAATTAATTTTATACAAAACCAATTAACTAATTAAAATTATTTATTATGACAAAAAAAATTACTTTTTCGCTTACAGCATTTATATTTTGCTCTGTTTTAGCTTTTGGGCAAACATTGGTTAACGATTTTGAATCGGGGACTACGGGTATACTTAATATTGGGGGAGGTATAACCACTTCAGTGGTGGCAAACCCTAATACATCAGGCTTGAATACATCGGCCAACTGCTTGGAAATTAAAAGAACAGGAGCCCAATGGTGGGTTTTTCAAGGTATTGATGTTACTGATATGTCAATTTCTTCAAGCGATACTAAATTTTTAAGTATGATGGTTAATTTTCCAGCACAACCAGATTTGGGGGTTCGTTTTGATGCACCTGACGATGCATCAAATGGAACCGAAGTAGTAAGAGCCGTAAATTCGTATACAGATTTTAACCAATGGCAGGAAATTGTCTTTGAAATTAAAGATAGTCCGGCGGCAACAGCATTTACTTTGGGGACTTTATATAGATTGTCAATCCATCCAGATATAGGTTATGAAAATGTGCCGGCAGGTCAAGTATTAAATAATACAGATGCTTTTGGTTACATTGATAATATTCAAATTTTAGATAGCAATCCTTTGTCTACTTCCGATTTAAAGTTTGAGAATAGCGTTTCGTTGTTCCCAAACCCAGTACAATCTACTTTTAAATTAAAAACCCAAAGTAATACAATTGTTGAGAATGTATCGATTTATAATATTTTGGGAAATAAGGTGGCCGAAAACATAATTAGTTTTAATGATAATGAGTATGATATAAGTGGTTTGCAATCTGGAGTTTATGTTGTTGAAATAGCCAATTCTCAAGGGAACACAGCCTTTAAAAGAATCGTTAAGAACTAAAAAAATGAATCTTAATTTGATGGTATAAATACCTAAATAAAAAATAATACATCAAGTTGGTTTAAAATTAAAAAGGAGCAGGCATAACTATATTATGTCTGTTTTTTTTTAAATCATTTTAACTCCGTTAGAGCATTTGCATTCTGTAAGACTTTTTAAATTTTAATAAATAAATACCCGATGAAATTTTACTGTAACTTAATTTTAATACTAGTACTAACAGTTTCGTGCAATAAAGTGCAGCTTTCAAAACCTATTTATGTAGCTGAAACTTGGGAAAACCCCGAATGGGAAAACCCTGAAATATTCCAGATAAACCGGGAGGCCCCGAGAGCGACATTTTATAACCACAGAACAGTAGAGGAAGCATTAACAAATAAGGGATGGAAGTCGTCTTCATTTTACAAATCACTAAATGGCACTTGGAAGTTTTACTATGCAGATAGTGTGCAAGCCAGACCCAAAGATTTTTACAAAGAAGATTTTAGTTTAAAAGGTTGGGACACTATTTCTGTACCTTCAAACTGGGAGTTAAAAGGTTTTGGACTTCCTATTTATGTTAATGCGGGTTATGTTTTTCCTAAAAACCCTCCCTATATCGCTCATAATTTTAATAATGTAGGTAGTTATAAACGAACTTTTCAAATCCCAACAGATTGGAAAAACAAAGATGTGTTTTTACATTTTGCCGGGGTAAGTGGTGCTATGTATGTGTATATAAACGGCCAAATGGTAGGTTATAACCAAGGCAGTAAAACCCCTGCAGAATTTAAGGTGACAAAATATCTTAAAACAGGAGAAAACCAAATTGCAGTGCAAGTATTGCGTTGGTCGGATGCGAGTTATATGGAAGATCAAGATTTTTGGAGATTAAGTGGTATCGAGCGAGATGTTTATTTGCGAGTTGAAAACCCTGTTTACATAAAAGATATAAAACTTAAAAACGACCTGTCTAGCAATTATAAACAGGGCTTATTTGGTGCGAATATAGATTTAAGTTCATATTCAAAACAGCCGGAAAAGGGGATTGTCGAAATTAAGCTTATGGATAGCAATGAAGAAATCGAAGCTTTTTCAAAGAATTTTGAAATTTCTTCTCAGCAATCTATTGAAGTTTTTCATGAGGGATTAATTTCAAATGTAGTACCATGGACGGCAGAAACACCAAAACTCTATACGGTGCTAGTAACCCTTAAAGATGTTGATGGCAACATTATGCAGGCTACTTCCATAAAAACAGGTTTTAGAAATATAAAGATTGAAAACAACCAATTTTTAGTAAATGGGAAACCAGTATTGTTAAAAGGAGTAAACCTTCATGACCACGATGAAAAAACAGGGCACGTTGTAAGTGAAGAATTAACAATGAAGGATTTGGAGCCGATGAAAAAAAACAACGTAAATGCCATACGTTGTAGCCATTACCCTAAAAATCCGTTTTTCTATTCTATGTGTGATCAGTACGGATTCTATGTTATAAATGAAGCGAACATTGAAACTCATGGTATGGGAACTACCAACCAAGGATTGGATAATAACGAGGAAGCAAAAAAGATACATCCCGCTTACCAACCAAAATGGAAAGCAGCGCACTTAGATAGAACGATAAGAATGTTTGAACGCGATAAAAATCATCCGTCTATCATCACATGGTCTTTAGGAAATGAAGCTGGAAATGGCGATAATTTCGTGGCTACCTATAATTGGTTAAAAGAAAATGACTCTACAAGGCCTGTACAATACGAAGGTGCTACCGGTTATGAAAATACAGACATTCAGGCACCCATGTATTGGCGAATACCAAAAATGATTCAGTATGCCGAGAACAACCCCAACCGCCCTTTAATACAATGTGAGTACGCTCATGCTATGGGGAACAGTTTAGGCAACTTTAAAGACTATTGGGATGTTATTAGGAAATATGATATTATGCAAGGTGGTTTTATTTGGGATTGGGTTGACCAAGGGCTTGTTGCTACCTCCCCAGAAGGGGAGAAATATTGGGGGTATGGAGGCGATTTTGGAGCAGAAAACATCCATAATGATGCTAATTTTTGTTTAAATGGTATTGTTAATCCAGATCGTACACCGCACCCAGGTTTGGAAGAACTTAAAAAAGTTTATCAAGATATTCATTTTAAAGATGCCAATTTAAAAACAGGACAAGTAACCGTTTACAATGAGTATTTTTTTACCAATCTAAATCAATTTGATTTTTCGTGGCAACTTTTTAAAAACGGATCTAAAATTGATGGGGGGATCATAAAATCAATTGATTTAGAACCCAGAACTTCAAAAGTGATAACACTTAATTTACCAGAAATAGATTTTCAATCGGGCGAATTGGCACTTCAACTGTTCGCTAAAACAAAAGAAAAAAGGCCGTTAATACCAAAAGGCTACCCATTGGCTAAAGCAGAGTTTTTAACGGGAACTTATACGCCAATATTCAAAGAAAATACAACAGATAATATTACTATTACGAAAGTTAATGATAGCTTATTTTTTAAGTCTAATAACTTTGAAGCTGGTTTTAACCTGCAGACTGGTAAACTGGTAACATTGAATTATGGTAACGGAAATATAATCAAACAAGGCATTCAACCAAATTTCTGGAGAGCTACAACCGATAACGATTTCGGTTTTAATATGCCAAAACATTTTGCAGCATGGAAAAAGGCAACAGATCAACAGATGTTGACGTCATACGCACTAAAAGCTGGTAATACGATTGTAGACCTATCCTCTCTGTCTGAACATAAGTCCCTTGATACAACGGCAAAATTAGAGTTGGTTTATCAATTACCAGACAATATGGCGCAAATTCAATTAGATTATAAAATAGAGGCATCTGGCCAAATTACGGTTACAAATACACTAAAAGAGGTGAGTGGTGAATTGCCTAACCTACCTCGTTTCGGAAATAATTTTATTTTAAAAGCGGATTACAACCATGTGAACTGGTACGGTAGAGGACCGCAAGAAAATTATCAAGACCGAAATACCTCAGCTTTTGTAGGCATCTATAACGCTAAAGTGGAAGATTTATATGTTCCTTACATACGGCCTCAAGAAAATGGATATAAAACAGATGTTCGATGGGTCTCTTTTACAAATGAAAAAGGAAAAGGTATAAAAGTTACAGGAACAAAACTATTTAGTTTTAGCGCGCATCATCAGTATAATTCAGATTTTGATGCCGGTTTAACCAAGCAACAACGCCATACAACAGATATTAAAAAACGCGATTTTGTGAATATAAATATAGACAATAAACAAATGGGCGTTGGTGGCGATACCAGTTGGTGGGCCAGACCCTTAGAGCAATATCAGATAAAGCCTAAATCGATGGTTTATTCCTATTCTATTTTTCCTTTAAATTAAAGTTTGAATTGAATTAACGAACAAAAAATGAATATTCTTTTTAAAACCATATGTTTTGCACTCTTAACTTTGAGTTCGTTGGGTTGTAAAACAAAATTAAACATACAAACAGAGGCAGTCACAAAGCCACCCAACGTTATAGTTATTCTAGTGGATGATGCCGGCTATGTAGATTTTGGGTTTATGGGTAGCAAAGATTTGCGCACACCAAACATTGATGCTCTAGCAAGTAGTGGCGTTATTTTTACCGATGCTCATGTAAGTGCCACGGTTTGTGCACCTTCTAGGGCCGGTTTGCTAACAGGGAAATACCAACAGAGATTTGGGTTTGAAGCCAACGGTACTGGAGGTATTGGTTTAAGTGACGGTGTTGTAACCATGGCAGATGTGTTTCGAGCCAATGGCTACAATACCTATGCCTTAGGGAAATGGCATCTGGGAGAAGAAATGTCCGACCATCCAAATAACAGAGGTTTCGACGAGTTTTATGGGTTTATTTCGGGTAGTCGTTCTTATTTTCCTTTGGCGAATCCCAGCAAAGAAAAAATGCTTCAACATAATGGAGAGCGTGTGGTTTTTAATGGTTATATGACGGATGTTTTGGGAAACCAGTCTTTAAAATTTATAGAGGATTCAAAAAGGAAACCATTTTTTATGTATTTGGCATACAATGCCGTGCATACACCTATGGAAGCTAAAAAAGAAGATTTAGAGCGCTTTGAAAATCACCCGCGTAGAGAATTAGCAGCAATGACATGGTCGTTAGATCAAAACGTAGGTAAATTATTGAATAAATTAGAAGAACTCGGTAAGCGTGAAAATACCTTAATTTATTTTTTAAGCGATAATGGAGGCGCCCATAATAACCAATCGCAATCTGGTCCGCTTAAAGGTTGGAAAGGCAATAAGTTTGAAGGAGGGCATAGAGTACCTTTTGTAGTGAGTTGGCCAGCTGGGGTTAAGGGTGGCAAACGCTTTGATGGGTTGTCGTCTTCATTAGATATTTTTTCAACCTCTTTGGCGGCAGCTCACATTAGTAAACCCGAAAATCTTCAATTAGATGGTGTAAATTTAATACCATACTTAAGAAATGAAGCAGAAGGGAGCCCACACGGTGAGTTGTTTTGGCGAAAATTAGATGAGTCCGCAGCTAGGATTGGCGACTATAAATTAATTTCGCTTAAAAATTATGGTTCTGTTTTGTATAATCTAGAAAATGATTTGGGGGAAAGTCAAAATGTTATTCAAGATGAACCCAATGTTTTTGAGACGATTTCGGCAAGTTATAAAACTTGGGAATTGGAACTAATGCCTCCGTTATGGGATGAAGGAGAACAATGGATGGGGGTTACCTCCCATATCCATAAACAACTCATGCAAAATAAGGAAGCGGAATACAAAGATATTTGGAGTCCTGCTTTTAGGAAAATTTTGGAGAAGTAGTTGTTGGTAATAGCAGCTTTTTATTTTGTTAGATAGTTGTAATCATGTTGTTCCATTACTGGCAATATTTTCTAATTAAGCATATCAGGAGTAACATAGTTTCCTTTACTCTGAAAACTATGGCCCCAAGAACCTCCTGTTACAGTAAACTCAGATCCATTCCAGGACAATGTTATTGAAGTGGAAAATGGTGCATAATTGGAAATTACAGCTGCAAGTTCGTAATCACAAGAACCATAATAATACATCCCAGCTGGTGTAAAATTAATAATTTTAGCTTTGGAGTCCCCAGAGTATCCAGGTTGGTAATAGCCATTTGCCTCTGTACTTTTGCTTTGAATATATTTAGTACAGTCTGGTGCCCATTGTTCGCCAGAAACTGTTATGCGGGCATATGCATACGAACCACTCCCATAGAGTCCTTCTCGAGTTAACATGATTTCGTCATAAAAAAATATATTAAACGTTGTTGAACAGTCTTCTGTAACATTTTTAATGTTTGATTTTTTTGACATATTGGGTTCGTCGGAACTACAATTTCGTATATAATTTATTTCACTAAGATTAGATAAAATCTCATCATATATCAATTCTTTACCACTAAAAACAGCATTGGTGAAAAATTTTTTACCATGATAGTCCCATTCTAATCGCAGCAATTGATATTGTGAATCTGTAATTTGTAGAAGACGAAATTTGATTATGTCTTTTTGCCTTTTTATTTCATCTACTACTTCTGGTTTTTTCATGTTGTTGATAGTAAAAGGTTGCTTTATTACAAATTCATTTAGGGTGTTTTTATCTTTTCCAATGTAAATGGGTAAATATGTCTTTTCTGTAATAGGTGTATTTAAAATATTGTCAATTGTAGATTCATCACTACTTATTATTTCATAACCTGTCAAAAACAAACCATAAGGGTTTATCTTTACCAGGCTTTTATCTTCCATTATCATCTGTAAAAAATCTTTTTGGGTTTTAATAACCGAATCTATTTTTTTTGTTACAGTTTGGTTACGGTAATCTTCATATGAAATAAGTGTTGAAAGGTCAGGGAGACTAGACTTAGAGAGTTCTTTATTAATGCTAACCTTGTCCATAGTCCCATTCGAGCAACTCGAAAACAACATTAAGCTTAAAATGACTGTGGAATAAAGGCAGAAATTTTTCATTGTCGTAAAGTTTTTATAACAGATATTAAATATAAAAAATAGAAAATAAAATCCTACAAAATTTTAATTAAAAATGAGTTTATTGAAATTTAGATTTGTTCAGTGGTGGCAGCAAGAGTTATTTTATTTGGCATTTCGTTGATCTTAAATTAGAAAAAATATTGAATAAAAAAAAATCTCGAGGGCTATTTCTCGAGATTTTTTATAATATAAAAAATTAAAACAATAAACTTACTGCTTGCTTAACGTGAAAGATGCAAACGTCATATATCTATTAATATTTACTGGTTCGGCATCTGGGTTATTAGGGTCAATACCGTTTGTTGCTGCAAGGCCAATAGCTATATCTGTAAAATCTTCTGTGAGAGTAAATTCTATTGTGTAGGTATTGGCTGGACCAGATATACGAGCAAAGCCAAGTGTAGATGATGCGGTTTCAACATTTTTAACATCGGGTAGGGTGTTGCCCAAGGCTACTGTTGCGTATACTTGATCGTTAACACCGTTGTAATTGTTGCCTTCGGTAACAACTTTATAAGTGTAAGTTCCTGGTGTTAATCGCATTTTTTGGTACACCTTTGCATTGACCAATTTGGGTTCGCCATAGCCACTCACTAGATTGAATATGCCACCGCCATTATTATTGTCATAAACTCCGTAGCCGTTATGGTTCAAAGCACCTTCGTTATGAATCCAATCTTTTGGAGTGCCATATCTAATTCCGCTAAATTCTGCAACAGCAAATGGTTTTACTCCATTTTTAAAGTATGGAGGTTTAGAGATGGGAACTGAAGGTGTTATTACTTTGTAATCTGTATAAAAGGTATCAATTGCTGTTTCTTCTGGCAAGAAGGCTGTACGGTATTTAAAGGTGTTACCGTTTGTAAATTTCTCCAGAGTGATGGATTCTGTTTCAGTGGGAACTTCAATAGTTATTAGGTCGCCATCACTATCTACATACTCCAATTCAGAGAACAAGATACCAGAAGTAAGATCAACTGGTGCAAATTCAACAAAGGCAGATTGGCTTTCTTCTTGTAAATCTTGTTTTATAAGCGGCCTGTTAATTAATGAGTTCTGGTATCTATTGCCATAAACTTTTCCTGTAATAAAAACAGGAATAGAACTGTTATCATCATCATCGAAGGTTTGTATTTCAAAGTTGTAAAGGTTTTCTTCTAATCCATCAATAATATAACTAACAGGTTTGGCTATATCTTCTTTGTTTACGGGTATAACGGTACTTTCTTTTTTGTTAGCCCAATAAACTTTGACAGAAGTTACTTTAGGGTCTGGGCTAAGTAGTCCGTTAAGCTTAATACGGTTTTTACCGGAAAAAGTTTTTAAAGAGTCTATTTTGCCTGTGTATATTATCTCTCCATCAGAAACAAATTTCTTGTAATCATCCTCTTCTTGGTTCGAGCATGAAGAAAGGGCTAAAATGCCCGCAATAACAAAAGTTATGCGAAGTAGCTGTATTGTTTTTATAATATCAATCATTTTTTAATTAAATTTTAATTTTCAATTTATATTATCGGGTATCTCCGTATACTCTCATTTCGGCAATGGCTAAACGCCCAGAACCAGCCCAATTTTCTAAGTTGTTAATTCTAAGGTACCTATATTTGGGCGCTGTAATAGGGATAGGCCAATTGAATCCGTCTTGGGCAAATTCTATATCCTCGTTGTTCTGTTGGGTAAGAGGTAGCCCTGATGGTTTAATTACTTCGTAGGTACCCAACAATTCCCAACTGTCCCAACTGCCGTTGGTGTTTGGAGAGTTGGAACCCCATATCTCAAATTTTCTCATGTTAAATTGCCAATAGTAGAAAAAGCCACTGGACGTTTGTTGTGGATAATCCCAAATCTTTACACGGCTTATTTTTACTTCTTGCCCTAGGTCTATGGTAAAGGCGTGGGGTGGTGGTGGGGCAGCGTCAGTGATATAAATTCTGGGCCAACCTCTAAAGTTATTGTCAAAAAGCCTGTCTAGACCAAATCCAAAATCGTCTGTAGGAGCATCACCAGGTAATGGATAACCACTGTATTGAGTTCTTGGTATTTCAGTTTCATAAATAGGTTTTATAGTTTGAAACAAGGTGTCTGAAGTATTTAAAAACCTATCGCGAATAGTGAATGCAAATTCATAATCTAAAGTATCTAAGCCTCTTATGGTTCTAAAAATTTCATTTGTAGAGGTGTAAATGCTATTGCCATTGGTAACCCAATCGCCGTTATCGTCTTTTTCCATCACTAATATGGCTATATCTGTACGGTCTGGGTTGTCTGCTTCTACAAATAGCCCTCCAAAATCAGGCCCTACCTCGAGGCTTCTAAAAATATCAAATAAGGGAGATTCTTTTGGGTTTATTGTTACCACAACTGGATCGGACTCAACTTCGTTTCTGCTAACTGAATACAGAGTTATGTCTCTGGGACCAGCTTCGGCAAATCCATCAATGAGCAAAGATTTTTTGTAGTATGAAGATTTTACCTCCATATCGGTTCCATTATCAAGTTTGTAAATGGCTTTAACATACAATAAGTTATCATCATCTGGTAAAGCGTAATTGATTTCTGATTTTCCTGATAGATTTGTAACCGTTATGTTGGTTACCTGGCCAGGTACAGAGTTGTCATTACTTAAAGGAGAGTGTTCGTTTTGATCGTCACTACAAGACATTTGCATGGCAAGGCAAACTATAGCTAAGCAGTATTTTAAGATAATATTTTTCATATTCATTATTTTTTATGGTTTTACCAACCAGGGTTTTGAACGAGATTGGGGTTTTGTAAAAGTGTGTTTTCTGAAAGCGGCCATAGGTAATCTCGGGGTGCTACAAACTTTTGAAGTTCTAAAGTTCTTATTTGGTAATATTCTTCTTGTGTAACGCCTAAATAGTTCCAACCTGTAATGTCTTTGTTTAACTCTTCAGATGCTTTTTTCCATCTTCTTAAATCCCAAAAGCGTTGGCCTTCAAAGGCTAGTTCGATTAAACGTTCTTGATGAAGTATTTCCCTCATGCCTTCTTTAGTGGTATATTTTGATGGGTTTACAGAAAAATTAGTCCAGGATTCTGCAATACCTTCAAGACCTGCTCTTTGTCTAACTCTGTTGGCATACTCAAGAACATTGGCTGTTGGGCCTTCAGCTTCGTTTAATGCTTCTGCGTACAATAGGTAGAGGTCTGCCAATCTTATTTCTGGCCATGCGTAAGACCTGTAGGGTTCTCCCGTTGAATTTGTCATGCGCCAATCTACTAGTTTTTTAATATAGTACCCAGAAACATTGTAAAGCACCCCTGCGTTACTACCAGCATAGTCATTATATTTAGCTCGTATCACCCAAGTGTTCTCATCGGATTTGGAAGGGCTGTCCCTTTTGTAGAACGTGCTGCCGTCAAATCCTAAATCTGCGTAAAAGCGAGGTTCTCTGTCAAAATTTATTCTTGCTGTTTGGAAGCCTTCTTCAATGTTATAGCTATCCTCTGCGGTAGCAAGCCTTAATTCTGTTTCGTTAGTGAAGTTCAATGTTTTGTCTTCATTAATAGGAACACCATTTTTAGTATAAAATAATTTGGCCATTTTTAGAGGTGGTGACAAAATCTTTTGTGCAAGAGTATGATTATAATCTGCACTTACAGGAACCATACAGTAATATTGCAGGTTTGTTGTTCTGCTGTTAGGATTAGACCATACAATTTCTGGGTTCCACCGTTCTGTTATGGCTTGCCTAATACTGAGTTTGGTGAGGGTGGTTTCAGATAGGTCAAACTGGTTTTGTTCAAAATAGAACAAGCTATTGCCACTTGCCTCGGCTGATTGAATGGCTGCTAAGGCAGCATCGGCCGCTTTGCGCCATTTTTGTGGGTCGTAAGTGGTATTCATTAATGCTGTGCCTTGGCTATCAACAAAACCAACGTAGTCTGGATTGCCGTTAAATAGTGGGCTTGCTGCCATAGTAAGGAGTTTTGCCTTAATGCCCAGCGCGATGGGTTTTGTTATGCGCCCTAACTCATTGGTTATGTCTTCTATAGATTCTGGTAGCTTTTCGGCTGATTGGTCTAATAAATCTGAGATATATGAAACACATTCATCAAAAGGCGCTCTGTATACATTTATTTCATCGGTTGATGCTTCAATAGGTATATTTTTATCGATTATTGGAATAGGACCATACATCCTGAGTAGATAATAGTGGTAATATGCCTTTAAAAATTCGACCTCTCCAATCCACCTTGTTCTTTCTAATTCGTCTAAATCTCTAGCATTGTTCCTGTCGGTCATTTTTTCTATAAAAATGTTACAATGTCGAATACCATCAAAAATGTCAAAGTTGTTGTTAGGGCCGGCACCATAAGAGTTACCGTCCCAAACATTCACTAATGGGTTACCGGCACGTTGGTTGCCTTTTGCAATTTCAAAATTTGAAACATCGTCTAAAGTGATGTCATTCTTCCAAATTTCGTCTCCAGCGAGCATGGCTATATTGAACCGTACATCGCCGTTTTTAGGTAAATAAGAATAACAAGTGAATAAATATTTTTCAGCTTCGTTTCGTAAGGTAAAAGCATTGTCTATTGTAGGTGCGCTATCTGGAACAACATCTAAGTGGCTCTCACATGATTGAAAGCTTATGATTGATGCTAACAGAATAGCTAGTGTTCTAATTTTATTTAAAAACATATTGTGTGATTTTTTAAATTAAATTTAATTAAAGTCTTGCAGTTAAGCCTATGTTATAAACTGATTGTATAGGGTAACCCAGTCCATTTGCTCCTTGTTCAGGATCCCATAAGTCAAAAGAACTCCATACGGCAACATTTATAGCACTAGCATAAACTCTTAGGTTTTCAAGACCTATTTTGTTGGCGATGGATTTTGGTGCATTATAACCAAACTCAATGTTCTTTAGTCTTAGAAAAGCACCATTGCGCATCCACCATGTTGAAGGTTGGTTGTTGTTTACCTCTTGTTGGGTGCTTAGTCGGGGCCAAAAAGCATAAACGTTCCGGTTACTCTCAGACCAATGGTCATCGGCAATTGCTTTAAGTAATCCACTTTCAGAACTACCATTTATAAAAAATGGTTGTATTAAGTTGGGTCTTATAAAAAAGCTAGACCTGGCCGAGCCTTGAAAAAACAAGCTAAAATCAAAATCTTTATAGCCAATCGTTCCACCAAAACCGTAGATAAGTTCTGGGGTTGTAGGTAGTCCTATCGGTACACGGTCTGCATCAGTAATAGCACCATCGCCATTAACATCTCTGTATTTTATGTCGCCCCCTCGCACATCACCAAACTGTGTGGGTGAGTTTGCTACTTCTTCGTCATCTACAAATAATCTTTCAGCAATTAGCCCATAGCCCTGAGCGATGGAGTTGCCTTTTCTTTTTAGGTACGAAAGTTCGTTAGGATAGTCTATTTCTGCAAACTCTAAAATTTCGCTTGTAGAATAGGTCATATTGGCTCTAAGGCTAGTCCACCAGCTACTAGAAAGCTGTTGATTATAATCCATGGAGAGCTCAAAACCTTTACTTTCTACTTCGCCAAAGTTTGTTGAAGGTGTTACTTGTAGTCCTAAGGTTGATCCAACATCACTTCTTTCTTGAAGAATATTAAATCTATGTTGTTTAAAATAATCGGCCGAAATGGTTAAGGATTTAAACAAACCTACATCTAAACCAATATTGGTTTGTTTGGATTTTTCCCAGGTTATGTTAGGGTTTGAGTATCGACTTGTTGAAACCCCAGGCCTACTAAAGCCAAATTCCTCACCAAAAGAAGCTCCATAGGTACCGTCGTTCAGGTTAACGTTTGATAGGTAGAAGAACCTATCTTCCTGTCTTCCTATTTCATCATTTCCAATCTCTCCAAAGGTAAATCTCAGTTTTAAATCGTTGACAACATTTTTTAAAGGTTGAAAATAGTCTTCGTTGGAAATCCTGTAAGCAAAACCTATTGAGGGAAAATATCCATATCTTTTGCCAGCAGAAAAACGCTCTGAACCATTGTAGCCAAAATTAAACTCAAATAGATATCGATTGTCATAACCGTAGGTAAACCTGCCTGATAAACCGTGGTTTCGGCTAGGTAAAGACGCTTGTAAAGATCCAGCATTGCCGGTTTGATAGCTTGATATTAAATTTATCAACATACCAGAAACAGAGTGCACATCATTAAAAGTGCGGTTGTAATTGATAGCTGTTTCAAGATAAATTCTGGAGTCCAGCCTTTTGTTTCCTGGATTGTAATCCAAAAATTCAGTACCTGTAGTTCCAATTGAACCTTCACTGCCATCGTTTAAAACATTCAGGATTATTTCTCCATTTTCTGGATTTCTTCGAGATGAATAATAGAAGGGATTATAGCTTCTTGTGACATCAAAAAAGGAAAACCTTCTAATATACCCCATGGCTCTTGCGCTCAGGCCTTCAGTCCAAAAGCCTAAATCTTGTTTTAATTCTAACTGTACTTGTAAAGTAGAATTTTTATATACTTGATATCCCCTCACCATTTCGGCATAAGGATTTTGGGCTAAAACACCACTTCCTGGACGAGTTTCGGCACCCCCAAACATGGGGTGGGTTGTAAATGGAGATAGACTTTCCGGGTATACATTAGGAAATAATACCGGATTGGAGTATAGCGCTGAGTTAAATATTCTTTGCCCTCCGCCTATAGGACCAGTATAATCGTCAAATTGGCCATATAGCCTTACAATTCCTTCTGTGGTTGGTGTTAACTGTAGGTTTATATTACTTCTTAATGAGTAATTGTATAATTTAATATTATTATTAAAATCGTTTAGCCCGTTTACGTTTAATAGACCATTATCTACATTAAATGTTCCGGCTACATAGTACTGAGCTTTTTCAGCCCCACCACTGGCACTTAGGTTAAAAGCTTGATTCCAAGTGTAATCCTTTATTAATTGGTCTATCCAATTGTTGTTAGGATAGAGTAGTGGGTTAGCACCAGCAGCAGTTCTTTCTATTTTGTTTTGCGAATAGGGTAACGGCGCCAATGGGTCTCGTGTTAAAGTAGCTTCATTGGCAAGCTTCATGTAAGTGATGTTATCTGCAATCTTAAAATTATCGGTGTTGGAAGAAAATCTGTTTTCAACTCTAAAATCAAACTTAACTTTACCTGCTTTACCACTTTTAGTAGAAATAAGCACTACTCCATTAGCACCACGAGCACCATAAATTGATGCAGCAGCAGCATCTTTTAGTACAGAAAATGATTCTATATCATCGGGTTGTAGTCTGGCCATATCAGTGGGTGAAGATTCAATGCCATCAATTAGGATTAATGGATTGCGTTTACCGGCACCGAAAGACCCCAACCCACGAATAAAGAAATCTGAATTGTTGGCACCAGGTTCACCACTTCTTTGGAATGCAATCATACCAGCCACACGGCCAGCCATCATTGTGGTAAGGTTGCTAGTAGGTGCTTTTAGCTCGCCAGGCGATATACTGGTGATTGAACTTACTAAGCTTTCTTTCTTTTGTTTGCCAAAGCCTACTAGAACGACTTCATCTAGTTCAGAAAGGTCTTCTATAAGAACGGCGTTGATGGTTGTTTCGTTTTTTACAGCAATTTCTTTTGTTTGGTAGCCTACAAATGAAAACACTAGAATGGCTTCATTGTCTGTTACTTTAATTTCGTAATTGCCGTCAAAATCTGCAGCAACCCCATTAGTAGTGCCTTTTTCGAGAACGTTAACGCCAAGTAAAGGGGTTCCGTTATTGTCTTTAACGGAGCCCTTGACTATAATTTGCGAAAAAACAGTCTGGCAGAACAAAATTAGTAGAATAGGTAAATGTTTTTTTTTCATATTTTTCAATTAGGTCGGTTAGTTAATCCTCTGTTGAAAACCTAATAAGATGGCCTTTCAGTTAGAGGTTTTGAGTGTTTATTGCTATTGTGGTAACTAAATTAAGATTAACGATGTGTTAAAAAATGGATAAAAAAATGGGATATATGGATAATAATATTAATCCTTTGTTAAAATTTGTTAAGTCTTGAACTACTTGAGTTTTTTCATTCTTTTTGGTCCCATCCATAGCCAAAAACCTGTTATAGTGAAAAGGATTAATGCGCAACCCATAGAGGTTGTGTAAAATAGTTTTATGATCTCTACTCTTGTTTTGAATAAATCGTCAAGGATAGAGCCGTCATGAATGTCTTCCAGCCAATCTGAATGTCTTTTGTTTATTGCCAATACTTTGGCTGTTGTACAATCCATTTGTAGCTCCCAATATTCATTTTTGAATATAAACTTAGCAATACCTTTTTCTGGACGTATATCAATCCTACTTATTTCTGTAATACTCTTGTTTTTTGATTTTATGGATTCAAGGGCTTTACTTTGTAAGTTGGATAGGGGAAGCCAGTCATTAGGATTGGTAGAAACCCCGATTTCGGTTCGAGGAAGTATTAGGCCTTTACTGTGCTTTTTCCAGCCCAGTAGCAGTCCAGAAATAGATAGTATGAAAAAAAGAACAAATAGGTAAATGCCAGTGATTCTATGGGCTTTTCTAAAAAAACGGATTACTTTGGCTTGCTTGGCTCTTTTGTTCATTAAAAGGTAATTGATTTTTTTATGGCATCAATACCATTAACAACAGGTAATTTTAACGATGTAGCTTTCAGGTCTATGGTTAGCTCGGTACCTGGTTCGGGGTGAAGGGTAAAGTCTTTATCGCTAGAGAAAATCATTAAGCCTATTTGTTGTCCTTTTTTGATGATTTGATCATCTGGCATTAACTCGAAAGAAATTGTATAGAATTGATGTTTTTCCAGTGGAGTACTATGCCATATTGAATGATTGTTTTGTGGGTCTACCCATCCGCGGGTTATAATATTGTCTGTTATTTTAACATTTTTTCCTTTGTTCCAAGGGAGTGACACAAGCCAAACAGATAGGTTAGCTGCTGGTTTGTTGCATGAAAGTTTTATGGTTACTTCAGGAACACCCGATAAATGTATGTCGTTATTAAGTTTCGGCGTTGCGTAAAGTAGTCGATGATTGCTATACTCTGCTTGAGCTAATACTTCGCCAGTGAACGAGTAATTATCAATAAGGGTTTCTGTCGCATCTGTGTTTGGAGGTGTTAGGGATAGTGTTCCCGTTTTAGGTGCTCCTTGGGTTAAATAAAAAGTTACAGGTTTTGCATCTGGGTTTGGATAATCATCGTAAGGTGTAGGGTTGGTTTGGGGGTCATTTTCTCGTACAATCCAAGCTTTGGGAGCGTTTTTTATGTCATTTTGAATGCCGTGTAAGTAATGGGTAAACCATTTGTTCATCATACTTAAAGGCGGTGGTCCACCGTGACCATCTTGGTGATAGTAAATATTGGTGTGTAGCCCCATTTCCTGTGCTTTTTTGAATATTCTATGACTGTGTTCAGGCATTACGTTCCAGTCGTTAAAACCGTGAGACATAAGCATAGCGGCCTTCATTTTGCCCATATGGTTTAAATAATCTCTCTTTGCCCAAAATTCATTATAATCTCCTGTAATTCTGTCCATGCCATTTATCATTTCAGAATCTCTGATTGTTGAATTGTTATAAGCTCTTTTGGTTTTATCATTAATGGTGTGTATAAAGTCATATAACACATCGATATCTTCCCCCAAATAACCACCTGGTGATTTAACAAGTCCATTTGATCGATAATAATGATAGTAAGAGGTGTTGGGAGCAATAGGTATAATAACCTCTAAACCTTCTACTCCCGTAGTAGCAGCTGCAAGCGGAATGGTTCCGTTGTATGAGGTGCCTGTCATCCCCACTTTACCTGTAGACCAGTAGGCTTTTACCGTTTCGTTGCCATAAGGAGTTTTGTAGCCTGGGCGCCGTCCGCACAACCAATCTATTACCGCTTTGGGGGCTAAAGATTCATTTATGCCACCTATGGTGGGAGCACCTTGCGAAAGGCCTGTGCCCGGTGAAGAGGAATGAACAACTATAAACCCTCGCGGTACCCAAGTTTTAATCTGCGAGTTAGAAATAATCGGTCGGTTAATGGTTCCTATTACCTCTGGATGTTTTCTGGGTTTACTTTTTTCACCTAGTTCGTGTTTTACATCCCAGAATGCCTCTTGCGAAAAAGGAGCACCACCTCGAGCATAGTATGGACTAGATTCGTAAATTACAGGCAATTTTAAACCTTCTGTTTGGGTTTGTTTGGGGCGGGTAACATCCACATGCATGCGGTCTGGTTTGCCATCTCCGTCCGTATCAAAATCTGTTTCCACCCAAAGGTCTTCCCTAATCCATTTTGTTTCATCTGAAAATTCTGGAACAATCTGACTTTCTCCATTTTTAAAAATAGGAGATGCTTTAAGTTGATTTTGTGAATGAAGTTCTAGAATTGGTGATGGCAAAATAAACACCAATAATAGAACATAAAATAACTTGCGGAACATATATTTGAGTGAATTCATTTTATAGACTCGATAAATTTAGAAGATTAATTTTTAACTACTTTAATTGTGTGTGTTTTTTCTAAATGCATTTTTAAAATGTACATCCCATTGCTTTGGTTGGTTAAGTCTAGGCTTATTTTTCCATTTTGTTGTTTGTAGTTTTTTCGGGATAAAAGCGTACCATTTTCAGAATACAAATCAATATTTACTTTATCTGAGATAGTGTTGGTTTTTATCTCAAAAATGCCAGAAGTAGGGTTGGGAACAACCTTTATTGAAGGGGATTTACTTTCGTTTTTTGATATAGATAATAAATCTTCGTTAATTTTAAAGTCCAAAACACCAGAGCCATAGGTTGCAAACCTTACTAAGTTTTTAGATTTTATAAATTGCACATCAGTAAATTGCACATTTGGTAAGTGGAAACCATCCATTTTATACCATCTGTTTTCTTCAGTGGAATAAACCCAAGCACCATCAGTTTCGCATGAAGCGAAAACGTATTTTCCATTTGGCGAAACCGCTAAGTCTGTTATCCGTGCTACGTTCAGTCCCGTATTTTTATTGGAGAAAGTTAAGCCTCCGTCCTTCGATTCAAGGAAGATGTTTCCTTTGCCAGCAAAATAAACAGTAGATTCATCAGTTGGGCTAGTAGCTATAACGGTGCGTCGTTTTCTATGTGAATCGTCTTGTCTAGGCCAAGGGCCAGAATAATTAGAAGTACTGAAACTTTGGCCTCCGTTGGCGGAAAACATGAGCCCTCCGTTTTTTAGACCTACATACCATCTGTTGGTATTGATTTTGGAATAAGCAAAGCTAATGGGCGGGCCTGGAAACACAAATGGATGGAAAGATTGCGTAATAGTACCGTTTTGATAAGTATATTTATTTAGTTTGTTGCCTCCGGCAGGGATGTAAATGGCATCTTCGTTGGTATTAGGAGACGGAACCATGCTTGTGGCCCACCAACTTGAATAGAAATCTTTTCGTACTACAGTTCTATAATCTCCACCGTTTGTTACCGAAGCACGACCAATGGTTCCGTAATAATACCAGAACCATACAGACGATTCATCATTTGAAACTTGAACACGTAAAACATCCGTATTAGCTTCACGGGCTGCATTATAAATATTATCGCTATTAGGAATATCAATAAAGCCTTGGGAGCCCCGATCTTGGTTTGCTGTATAAATTTTATCGTTTATTTCGCTTGTTGTAGCATCATAGGCCATAATATTTGGTGATCCCGAATTAATAGATGTCCATGAGTTCCACAACATAGGGTTGCTGGTATAGAAACTTCCAAAATCAAATCCAGCAAAAGTAAAATGGTCTCCATTTTCTTTATCGTAGGTTTTCATGTGTTGTAAGTCCCATACGTAATAACTGCTTAAATAATGGTTGTTTTTGCTCCATGTTGCGCCATAGTCTGTAGACATGAACAGTTCTACAAATCCTTTATAACAAATATTAGGTTGTGTTGGGTGAACCTCGGTAACAGGTCGGTCGTTATTACTGTTGGTTTGTAGCCATGTTAGACCTTCGTTATTGGAATAAAAAAGCTTGTTGCCACTACTAATGTAAAAGTGTGTCGCATTGTTAACATAAGAGCCAAAAACACTGTTGATTGCTGAAAAAGATTGTGTTGTGGTGTGTAGTAGAGAAAAGTCATTGTCGCTTTCGCCCATTTTATAAACTAAAATTTTAGAATCACTTTTTCTTCTGGCAAAACAATAAATGGTATTGCTGCTGTGTGGTTTGTTTATGCTTACTTCAAAATCTGATTTTTTGAACCTAATGCTCGATTCGGTATAGTTTAAGCCGTAATCGGTTGAAATAAATAACCGATCGTAGGCGGTACCGTTAATGTAGCTTCCGCCATGGGCGGTAATCTTTCTGCCGGAAGGGGTTTTGTTAACCAAGGTTTTGTAATTCCAGGAGCTTTGGAAAAAGGCACCATTTGCATCAATCCAATTTCGGCCTTCATCATCAGAAAACTCCATGGGGCCATTTGCTTTTTGGTGTAATAATCGAAAACTGTTATCAGGTAGGTTAATACCATTAAAATCGTCTCCTAATAAGTTTTTTTTATGGTTTCTAAGCGACCATTTAATTGGAGCACTTTCGTCAATTTTATATAGGTGACCTGCAAATGAAACTACATAAAGCTCTTCGTTTACAGGATCGTAGGTAGAGCCATCTGCTCGAAACCCACTATCGTCAAATAACGTAAGGTTTTTTTGGTGCCAAGAACCTGTAATGGCGTTGTTGGCGTAAGCGTATTGATTAGGGGCTTCTTCTATATTGTCGAATTTTAAAAACTCCGTTTCGGAAGATGTCAATACGTCGTAATTGGTAAACTTATATCCTGTATTTTCAAGGGTGTTTCTCCATTTTTTATATTCGGCAAGCTCTTCGTTGTTTAGGGTTTTTGGGTCAAAAAATTCTTCAGGTAGCATGTCTTCTTCCGGTTCTTCTTCGTATTCTTCTTGGTGCTCTTCAGTTTGTTGGGAAGTAATAGGTGTGTTGGCGTTTTTTAAAAATAGCACCAATGCCAGTAACAGCAGTAATAATAAAAGAGAAACGGTTATAATTATTTTTTTTGAAGTTTTCATGTTTTTAAATGTTAAGCGTGTTATTCTTTTATAACTAGTTTGTTTTTGTAGGTAGAGTTGCCAAGAACAGTAAAGACGTATATCCCAGGTGCTAGATTATCTAGTTTTATATTGATTTTGTCTTTTGAAATTGGGATGCGCCCTTCCTTTAGAAGTATGCCATTTATAGAGAATAGTTGCCAAGTTTTATATATACCACGATAAACCTGTTTAAGAAAAAGCTCGTCATTAAAAGGAGAAGGATAAACGTTAAAATCTGTTTTGGTTTTAAGCTGAGTATTTAATTGGGAATTGTAAGAACCGTTTAAATAAATTTCGGCAATGTTGGTAAATGGCGAGTTATTTACATCGGATAAGGCAACTATTTTAATATACTGGCATTCTACAGTCTCGTTAAAATAGGTTATTTGTAAAGCCTCGTCACCAAGAAAAGAGCCAGCAGATATCGGGCTGCCCCAGTCTGATAGGGTTTTAGTTGCATAAAATTCATATTCTGTAATGTTTCCATTGGTTTTTCCATCTTGTCTGGGTAAATACTTAAAGGCTTCGATGGTTGCTTGTTCTCCAAGATTAATTTGAATTTCGTGCGGGTGTGTGGGCTGTTCGTTTGCCCAATCTGTAAACCAAAAAGTATTTGGATTATCATCAAAAGCATTAACGGCAGGGTTTCCTGTGCCTTCTGTATCCTCACTATCGGCCATAATTAATTGCCAGGAATCTTGGCTTAGTTGGGCGGGGTAAGTGCCCTTGAGGTATAATTCTGCAATATTGGCAAAAGGGGCACTGTTGTTAGCCGCTAAGGAAACCATTTTAACATACCTACATTCTATAGTTTCATTAAAGTTTACCGTTTTAAGGGTGTGGTCTCCAATAAAACTCCCGCTAGCAATTGGGGTGCCCCAATTTGATGTATTGTTTGTTGCGTAGAATTCATATTGGGTAATGTTCCCGTTGGTATTGTTGTCTTGCCTTGGTAAGTATTTAAATGCATCTATTTTTGCTTTTTCTCCAAGGTCAATTTGTATTTCATGAGGGTGTTGTGGCTGATTGTTTTTCCATTCTGTATGCCAAAATGTATTTGGGTTGTCGTCAAAGGCATTAACGGCAGGGTTTCCTGTGCCTTCTGTGTCTTCGCTATCGGCCATAATTAATCGCCATTTATCTTGTTTTAAAAGGGACTCGTCAAGATCGGTTGCCGTGGGTGTTTTCCAAACTCTAATATAGTCTACATGTGTTTCTGTAAGATAACCAACAGGATAGTCTTTAAAGTATTGGTCTCCGCTAACGCCAAAACTTGCCCCGTTGGACAACCAAAGAAACTCAAGACTTTTTACAACCCATTTAGGGTTTGAATATCGCACTTTAAAAACACCGTCATAGTAAATATCCATGAAGCTTTCAGTCCAATGAAAACCCCATGTGTGAAAGCCGGAATGAATGCCAGGGGTATTGTACTGCTTTGTGTTGGCTTGATGGTCTGCTCCGTAACCGTCAATATGTACCACAGATTTGGTGTAGTCTTCTGTCCATGCCGTTTCAAAAATGTCGATCTCAGCACCGTCGTTGGCGGTGCCATCAACATTACCCATGTTAGGACTTTGCAACCAAAAAGCTGTATGGGTGCCCTTTCTGGCATCACCTACTTTAATTCGGGCTTCAAAATAGCCGTACTTGGTTAAATACTTATTATGGCTGTTTATAGATCCGTTAGTCATCGACGAGTTTCCGGTTTTGTACACTTTAAGTATTAAATTTCCATTTTCTACGGAAACGTTCTCTGGTTTCCACCTCCAATCATCGATTCCTATCTTGGGTCTAGCAGCTCTTGATTTGGTACTGTGGTCTATATTCCACTTGTTTTGGTCTACCATATTGGAGTTGAATTCGTCACTAAAGTCAAGAATCCAATTGCCATTAATGTGAGGGTTGGATGGTTGAACGTTCTTAGGCGTATTTTCATCTATGTACTGTGAAAAACAGGTGTTAATTGATAGAAATAAAAATAGGATTGGTAAAAATTTCCTCATAGTTTCAGCTTTTGTTTAATTTCAGTCAGGTTGGTGTATTGAATTGTTGGAATAAACGGTAATAGTAATCTACCAAACTTAATCACTTCATGTTCTTCAAACATGGATGATTTTATTCAATGAATAGATTTTTGTGTTTATTTTGAAGTGTGATACGGAAATAGGTATGCACATTTTGAAATTTAGCAGGACTTGTATGTCACTTTTAAACGTTACTGCATAAAAATGCTTGTCTAATAAGGAGTGTTTTTTATCAATATAAATGCTCCACTGGGTTTATGGGTTGAATGGATTAAGAAGAATTAGAAAAACAGCTAAAAGTTGTAACTAGGAGGCAGGTTAATCTGCTCTATTCTAATATTGGGGCTTGTTATATTTTAAAATAGGAAAATCGGCTTTTCAAAACAGTTTTTTATTTTTGCCAACCATTTTTATATTTCCTAGGGGACTTGCCCATATATTTTTTAAATATCCTTGAAAAATATAAAGGGTCGTCAAAGCCTACTTTAAAGCTTATTTCCTTTATGCTTAAGTCTGTATAAATTAAATACTCGCAGGCTTTTTGTACCTTCTTCAAATTATGGAAAACAATAATAGAATAGCCGGTTCTTTTTTTAAACTTGGTGTGTAGGTAAGATTTTGAATAGTTGAACCTCTCGGAAATGTGGTCTAAGGTGTGATTTTTTTGCAAGTCACTTAATAAATATTCCCTAATGGCATTAATAACATTGTCGCCTTGATCTAACTCTTTTTGCTCCTCGGCGTTGTAATATATAAATGAACTTATAAAGTTAAGAGCCAAGATGTTTGCAAATTCTAAACCGTGTTCTAGATTGTTATTATCAAATAAGTTGAATATCTTATCGAAAGATTCTATATTCTCTGCAGAGAAAGGGATGTTTCTTAAGTTGGTAGGGTTTGATGCATATCTGTTATAAAGTTTAGATGCCAGGTTACCGTTAAAATGAAACCAATAAATGCTCCAGGGGTCTTTTTTGTCCGCCATATACTCATGCTTAACTTTCTTGGGGAGTATGAAAAATTGGTTTGGACTTATCTTTGTTGTGGTATCATTTAGCCTAATTTCTCCTTTTCCTTTGGTGCAATAAATGAAAATATATTGTTTGGCTCCTTTTTTTCGGGTGCGATGATGGTGATGGGCGGTTGGATAATATCCTAAATCACTTATGTAAAACGATTTCGTTATTGGGTTTTTTTTAATGGTTTTAATAACAGATTTAGGTAAAGCTATCATCTTTTGCCCTAAAAAGCCTTCTTTGAGAGTAGTGGTGTTCATGTTTAGTTTTGTTGTTTTTTGAAAAATTACATAGGTAAAAGGGATGAGCCTATTACAAAAGTATTACTTTTTCAATACATCAATTAAATTTAGAGCTAAATTATAAAAGGTTTTTTTATAGGTTATTTGTTGTTGGTATTCAAAATTACGTCTAAAAGATTTTGTGTTAGTTTTTTTTACTTGAAGGAGTTAATCTTCAAAATAAAGTCGGAGATTGTTTTAAGGCCTATGCCACATTTTTAATCTAAAGAATTCCTCGTCTGCTTGCTACGGGGTCATTCATTTAAAAAATCCAAGACTGAATTTCAATCTTGGATTTTTTAAAATTTTAATCTAATAAATTACTCAGCCCAACTCACTTTTAAAGGTGTGTTAATTTGATTTGAAAATTTAGTAAGATAGTTTTCCCACTCTGAAGGAGTTGTGTATTGTTCAGCTTCTTTCCAAGCAAAGCCAGCGTAATATACCACTTCATTGTTATTCACTTTTAAATGGGCGTAAGCATTACTAAGGTCTTTAGCTTCGGTGTCATATTTTTCAAAGCCTAAAAAAGTTCCTTTCTTGGCTACAATGGCCATACCAATTTCAGAATCGGCATGTGGCTGCCAATAGCTTATCCAACCGTTTTCATCGTTACCAGTAACTTCTCCATCTTTTTCGTGTAAAGTTAAACCGGCGGAAATAGTATCGGTACCTTCAATATGGGTAACGAACTTAGATAGGTTACTACCCAAATCCAAGCTAATGGTTTTCGATTCCTTAATTTGATTTCCTCCAGCATCCCAAGTTTCGTATTCCAAATGGAAACTGGTACGAATTGGACCCGTAGTAATGGTGCGCCATTTGGTGTAGTTTTTGGAGAAATAATATGTGGTATCTTGCTTAACGGCAATACCACCAACTCCACGACTCACACCAACATGAAAATTATCCAACCCCTCAGGAGAAGGTTTGTGGTAAGCACCAGGTTTTTCGGCGTTTTTCTCGTACCAATTATTGATAATGGGGTATTCTACTTTTTTCAACCAAGCGTCAACTCCACTGGAAAGTGTGCCACCCGGCTTACCATCTTCGACCATTTTTTGGGCAACGGGGCCATAAACTCGAAAGGCTACTTTGTTGTTTTCCCAAGTATAATCGTCGGTACGTTCTGGTACAAACCTAGAGTAGCAAAGTGTTTCGGCTTTTGGTTTTTCAGCTTCAGTAATCGTAACAATATCAAATGTCTTTTCGGAATTTGCAGCTACTGTTGGTTGAAATAAAATTTCGTCTAAAGTACCATCTCCGTCAATGTCTACAGTTTGGGTAACTTGTAACTCGCCACTTTCGACATCTTTAATGCCAATAGTGTTTAGGTCTTCAATCTTCAAAAACGACTTACTCAGTTCAACTGTTTCCGAAGTTCTTTCAAAATCTAATGTGTTTTTCACAACAATTGACTTTGTGTTTTCTTTTTGATTACAAGAAGTAAACAAGGCAGCGCACAAAACACCTGCCCATATTGTGTTTTTATTCATAGTACTCTGAGTTTTTTTTAATCTTCGTTTGAAGGCTTTCCGATAGTGGCCAAAATGCCACCATCTACATAAAGCACTTGCCCGTTTACAAAATCACTAGCCTTAGAGCTCAAAAAGATAGCAGCCCCTTGTAAATCGTCTGGGTCGCCCCAACGTGCTGCTGGAGTTCTGTTAATGATAAACTCATTAAACGGATGCCCGTCTACACGAATAGGTGCTGTTTGACTTGTAGCGAAATAGCCTGGGCCAATGCCATTGGTTTGTATGTTGTGCTTGGCCCATTCTGTCGCCATGTTTTGGGTAAGCATTTTTAGTCCGCCTTTAGCAGCAGCATAGGCACCAACGGTATTTCTTCCCAATTCACTCATCATAGAGCAAATGTTGATGATTTTACCGGCCTTTCTTTTAATCATGCCTTTTACGACATGCTTGGACATGATAAATGGACTAACCAGATCGACTTTAATCACCTGTTCAAAGTCTTCGACTTCCATGTCTTCTAGCGGTGTTCTTTTTATTATTCCGGCATTGTTTACCAAAATATCAATATTCCCTACTTCCTTTTCAATGGCAGCAATATTTTTTATCACTAAGCTTTCGTTGGTCACATCAAAAAGGTAACCGTGGGTATTTATGCCTTGAGATTTGTAGTATTCTACAGCTTTGTCAAGTTTTTCCTGTGAAGACGCCCCGTTTATTACCAAAGTGGCTCCGGCCTTTCCTAAACCTGTTGCCATGGCTTGGCCCAAACCGTGTGTACCACCGGTTATTAAAGCAACTTTACCTGTTAAATCGAATAAATTAATAGACATGTTTATCTTATTTTAGTTCGTTAATTTTGCAATGGTCCATATCGCCGTAATCTAAATTTTCGCCGGCCATGCCCCAAATAAAGGTGTAGTTACTGGTTCCTGAACCCGAGTGGATAGACCATGCTGGAGAAATTACCGCTTGGTGGTTTTGCATCCAAATGTGGCGGGTTTCCTGTGGCTGCCCCATAAAGTGGCACACGGCTTGGTCTGCGGGTACATCAAAGTAAAAATATACTTCCATTCTTCTGTCGTGCACGTGCGCTGGCATGGTGTTCCAAACACTTCCAGTTTTTAACTCGGTCATTCCCATTTGCAACTGGCAAACATCAACCACGCTGTTTACGATGTATTTTCTAAGGGTTCTGGCGTTGGCGGTTTCAGGAGCGCCCAATTCCACAACTTCAACATCTTTTATTCCTATTTTTTTGTTGGGATACTCTTTGTGGGCTGGTGTTGAATTTAGGTAAAACAATGCCGGTTCATCAGCCGATTTACTGGTGAAAGTTACTTCTTTGTTGCCTCTTCCAACATATAAAGCTTCTCTGTTATTCAATTCGTATTCGGTACCGTCAACATTTACCGTTCCTGAACCACCAATGTTGATGATGCCCAATTCGCGTCTTTCAAGAAAGTATTCGGCCTTTAACGGGTCGATAGTTTCCAATTTTAAAGCTGAATTTGTAGGGACCGCACTTCCAGAAATAAATCTGTCATAATGGGAATACACCAAATTTACTTGGCCTGGTTCCATTAAGTTGTCAATAAGGAATTCGTCTCTTAATCGCGTAGTGTCGTACGATTTAACATCTTGTGGAGATGCCGCATATCTTACTTCATAGTTTGTTTTCATATTACTTGTTTTTTATGATTTAAATTTGTTTCTTTTTTCGAAAAACTCCGTAAAAGTACTAAAAATATATCAGAATACAATCGATTGGATTTTGTTATATTTGCAAAACTAGACTAACCCTTCAATTATAGAAATTGAACAACAAACCTACAATACACGACATAGCCAAAGCTTTGGGGGTAGACAGTTCTACCGTTTCAAGGGCATTAAACGACAGCCCGCGCGTTACCAAGGCTACAAAGGTTAGGGTTTTGGCCATGGCGGCCGAGTTGGGGTATCAAAGGAATATGTTGGCTTCTAATTTACGAAAAAATGTAACGAATACCATAGGAGTGATCGTGCCACGGATTTCGCGTCATTTTTTTTCGTCGGCTATTCAAGGTATTGAGGAAACCGCATATTTGGCTGGCTATAATGTGATTATTAGTCAATCATTGGAACAGCTTGAAAGGGAAAGGAAGATTGTTGAAGGATTGGTTGCCAATAGGGTAGATGGGCTTTTGATATCCGTATCGATGGAAACGGTAGATTACCGGCATTTGGAAGTCGCCAAAAACAATAGCATTCCCTTGGTTTTTTTCGATAGGCATTGTGGTATTTCCGGCTACAGTAATGTTCTTATTGACGATTTTAAATGCGGATTTGATGCCACCGAGCATTTAATATTTAAAGGCTGCAAACGTATTGCCCATTTTTCCGGTTCTCAGGAATTAGAGATATACAAAAACCGTTTTAACGGTTATAAAGCAGCGTTGGCAAAACACAACATTCTGTTTAAAAATGAATATGTTGTAAATTCCAGATTAATGGAGCAGGATGGTTATCTTGGCATGCAAAATTTATTGGATAACCAACAGGAGATTGATGGTGTGTTTTCAGCAAATGATGTAACGGCTATCGGAGCCATGAAATGTATAAAGGAACGGCAATTGAAGATACCTGAAGATATCGCCATAGTAGGGTTCAGCAACGAGCCTATTTCTCAGGTTATTGAGCCTTCGCTGACCACCATAGACCAATCGGGCTCTGAAATAGGAAAAACAGCAACCGAACTATTGTTGGAATACATATCGAAAAAAGAAATACCCGTTGAGGGGCAGACCATAATTTTAAATTCGAAATTAATAGAACGGAATTCATCAAAAAAATAGCATAATATGAAATTATACCCAATAAAATTTACCCCGCTTTACAAATATAGACTTTGGGGCGGCGAAAAATTGAAGACCCAACTTAACAAGGACTATAATGAAAATAATATTGGCGAATCTTGGGAGATTTCGGATGTTAAGGGCGACGAGACCAAAGTGGCCAATGGCCCATTGGAGGGGAAAACCTTAAAACAGCTTATTCAGCAGTACAAAGGTGATTTTGTTGGTAAACCGGTTTACGAAACTTTTGGCGAGGAATTTCCTTTGCTCATCAAGTTCATCGATGCCAAAACGCCATTGTCCATTCAGGTACATCCCAGTAACGAATTGGCCAAGGAGCGTCATGATTCTTTTGGAAAAAACGAAATGTGGTACGTTATGGGCGCCGATAAAGATGCAGAACTTATCGTGGGTTTTGAAAAAGAGATTGATAAAACCGAATACCAAAAGCATTTGGAGAACGATACCATTTTGGAAGTGATGCACCACGAAACGGTAAGCAAAGGCGATACGTTTTACATTCCGACAGGAAGAGTCCATGCCATTGGAGCTGGGGTGCTGTTGGCGGAAATCCAGCAAACATCGGATGTTACCTATAGAATTTACGATTACAAACGTGTGGATGCCATAACGGGTAAAGAACGCGAACTGCACAATGATTTGGCCTTAGACGCTATCGATTTTACTTACCACAGCCATTTTAAGACAGATTATAAAACAGAGGCCAACACTAGTAACAAGTTGGTGCATTCGCCATACTTCAAGACCAATTTTATGAAAGTTGATGGTACGTTGGAAAAAGACTATTCGGGATTGGGCTCTTTTGTAATATATATGTGTGTTAGCGGAGGGTTGGAACTCCAAAGTGGCAATACATCCTATTCACTAAAAATGGGAGAAACCATTTTGTTGCCTGCATCACTCAGCCATGTTAAAATTGAATCGGAAAATGCAGAATTTTTAGAAATATATCTGTAATCAATATTTTAAAATTAAATAACAACTCATCAATTTACTACATTTTTGGGATTCCCTTCGATATAAGCCGCTAAGTTTTCAATAGTGGTTTGCATTAAACGTGTTCTGGCTTCTTTGGGTGCCCAAGCAATGTGTGGGGTTATAATACAGTTTCTTGCTTTTAACAACGGATTGTTTTCTTTCATTGGTTCACTTGAAATAACATCGAGCGCAGCTGCAGAAAGCTTTCTGTTGTTAAGGGCTTCAACCAAGTCATTTTCATTAATTAATGGGCCGCGAGAAGTGTTTATCAACATGGCACCATCTTTCATTTTTTTAATGGAGCTTTGGTTTATGAGGTTTTCAGTTTCAGAGGTTAGTGGGCAATGTAGGCTTATGATATCAGATGTATTTAACAGTTCTTCCAACGAAACAAACTTTAAATGGTCGTTTTCAAATTCACTGTAAACTGTCCGGTTGTAAACCTTGATTTTGAGTCCAAAAGCCAAAGCTAGTTTGGCCGTAGCCTTTCCAATTTTTCCAAAACCAATAATGCCCATGGTTTTTCCGGCCAACTCGATGAGTGGGTAATTCCAAAAAGAAAAATCTTTGCTGCTTATCCAATCACCATTTTTGACAGCATTGTTGTGCTCACCTATATGGTGGCACATTTCTAGCAATAATGCCAAGGTAAATTGGGCTACGGCAGTTGAGCTATAATCGGGCACATTGGTAACGGTGATGTTTTTTTGTTTGGCATATTCGATGTCAATAATGTTGAAACCTGTAGCTAAAACACCGATGTATTCAAGGTTAGGACAGCTATCGATAACCGAGCGGTTAATTGGGGTTTTGTTGGTGAAAATGATTTTTGAATCACCAATATTGTTGATGATATCTTCATCATTACAAGGTGTTCGGTCAAAAACGGTTAACTCGCCAAATTGTTTTATGCCATTCCAATTTAAATCACCAGGGTTTAGCGTAAAGCCATCCAATACAACTATTTTCATAAAAAACTTTTATTTTTTAAATATAAGAGTTGTGATTTAAAAAGCTTTACACTTTATGGCTTATTTAACACGATGGTAAATTTCACCATAGATAGGATTTCCTAGGCTATCTTTTTCAGTTTGCATATAAGAGTCCTTGTCAATAAAGAAGATGCTCAATCTATGGATACTATCTTTTTCAAGGATAGTAAGCAAGGCTTCAGAGCCATATTCTGTATGCTCGATTAGTGTATCGTTTTTAAAGGTGTAGTCTCCACTTCCAAACCATTCAGAAGGGTGATAGGCAGTAAACCGATTCCACATATACTTTGTTTGTGAAAACATTTTCATTTGCATAAATTTTTCGGAAGTCTTGATAGTGTCTATTGAGCCATCACCGCCATAATTTAGGTAGCTAGTCATTTCCCATGCACCTTCAAGGGTGTATTCTTTATTGGTTTCTTCAATAGCTTCCGCCATAGCGGTTTCGTTATTTTTTTTACAGCTCGAAACGGCAATTAGCGTTATTAATGCCAAGGTTAGATGCTTTTTCATATCGTGTTAGTTTATTTTGGTCCTATTTAAATTTACGAAAAAAAAATGACAAGATTAAAATGTAATAGATTTTAAATATGAGGTTATAAGAAAGTGTTAATAACTTATGTACTCATTTTACACTAAAAATTCTACATTTGTTGTTCTAAAATGAATTCGATATGGCAGAGGAAATAGAAAGAGTAAAATGCTTGATTATAGGCTCGGGACCTGCAGGCTATACAGCAGCAATTTATGCGGCGAGAGCAAACATGCGTCCGGTGTTGTACCAAGGTACGCAACCAGGAGGGCAATTAACAACTACTAATGAAGTTGAGAATTTCCCAGGATACCCTGAAGGTATTACCGGGCCGGAAATGATGATGCAACTACAAGCGCAAGCACAACGTTTTGAAACCGATGTGCGAGACGGTTGGGTTACAAAAGTCGATTTTTCTGGAGAGGTGCACAAAATTTGGGTTAACGATGTAAAGGAGATCCATGCTGATACGGTTATTATTTCAACCGGAGCATCAGCTAAATATTTAGGTTTGGATTCTGAACAGAAATATTTGAAATTGGGCGGAGGCGTTTCTGCTTGTGCCGTTTGTGATGGATTTTTCTACAGAAACCAAGAGGTGGTGATTGTAGGGGCAGGCGATTCGGCTTGTGAAGAAGCACACTACCTGTCTAAGCTTTGTAAAAAAGTAACGATGTTGGTGAGACGCGATGAATTTAGAGCGTCTAAGATTATGGAAGCACGCGTTAAAAACACCGAAAACATTGAAATTTTGTTCAATACTGAAACCGATGAAGTTTTAGGTGACGGACAAGTGGTTACAGGCGTGCGTGTTTTTAATAACAAAACCAATGAGAAGCACGAAATTCCTGCAACGGGATTTTTCGTAGCCATAGGGCACAAACCAAACACCGATATTTTTAAAGATTATTTAGAGTTGGACGAAACGGGGTATATTATAAACGAACCAGGAACCGCTAAAACCAATGTGGAAGGTGTATTTGTTTCTGGTGATGCGGCCGACCACGTTTACCGCCAAGCCGTAACTGCAGCCGGAACAGGTTGTATGGCAGCTCTAGATGCCGAACGTTATTTGGCAGCAAAGGATGCTAGTTTTGAAGTATCTACTTCAACATACAATTAGAGCATATTTACATTAAAACTAAAAGAAAGCCGAAACTGTTACAGTTTCGGCTTTCTTTTTTTATAAATTTTTAAATCGAAATTAAACGGCAACGGGTACCACAAGTTGTTTTTTAAATTCGTTGGGGGTAATGTTGTACTTCTCCTTAAATATTTTAGAAAAGTAGCTTCGGCTAGTAAAGCCAATCGTGTAAACTATTTGCGATATATTTAAGTCGGTTGTTGAAATTAAATCGCGAGCCACTTCAAGCCTTACGTGCCTAATGTATTCGGTTACCGTTCGTTTAAAAAGAAACTTAAAACCATCTTGCAGTTTGGCTTGCGAAAGTCCCGACTCTGAAGCCAAATACTCTAACGAGTAATCCTTTGAGGGGTTCTTCAAAATGGCCTCTGCCAAACGCCTAATAGTAATAAGTTCGCTTTTTATTAACGAAGTTGGTAAGGGAATGCCTTGTTGTAATTTATTGTGTTGTTGAATGTGAAGTGTTAAAATTTCGTAAACAATGGCTTCAATATTTAAAATCTTGACCATGCCTTTGGTTTTTATCTTCCAAAGCCTTTTTACATGGTCGGCCATCTTTAAATTCAAAGTCCCGTAGTGTCTGTATCTGTTTTCGTGATCAGTGTCAACAAAAATTTCGTAAAGCTTTTTATTTAGGGTGGATATATTGGTTGTTCGTTTTTTTAAAAACTGTTTTCTTACAATTTGGATGACGTTGATTTTCAGGTTAACACCTTTTGGGAATTCCAAATAATTTATTCCGCCAGTTTTGTTTGTATAGATTAAAGACTGGAATTGCTCAATGTCTTCACCCTGTTTATCCACATCAAATTTATGCGTAAAATTACCACTAAGCGGGTAAACAAACCGAATAGGATTAAAGTTGGAAGCGTGTATTTTTAAACAGATGTTATTACTGAATGTGATATTATAATCCAATAGGCTAACTCCCCAGTCAAAAGGAATAAAACGGATGGTTCCATTGGCTTTGTCGTTGCTTACCGTTAAACAGCACTCACTCCATTTTTCTTCAATCGTGCCTCCAATGTGGTTTTGTATTTCTTGTAGAACTTCTTTGGTATTGTCTGCAATAATTTCAATTTCTGTCATCATTATTTGAGGAGAGGGTTAAAATTAGTTATTCAATATACGGGGTAAGTTATTTCTTTAGATGGTTATTAGCCTTCGAAAGCCCTAAAGTTAAGATTATTTTAGGCTTTATGAATCCTATAAGTTAAAGATTCAATAAAATCATTTGAGTTAATTCTTAATTCGATTCAACAAATGAAATTATGAGTAATGCCATAATTTTGATTGAAACACAAAACGATATTTAACTATGAATATTTTTGAAGCTATTAGAAAAGACCACGATACGCAAAGGGATTTGTTGGACAAGTTGGTTGAAACATCAGGCGATACTAAAAAGCGTGATGCCCTTTTTAAAGCAATTAAAAACGAATTGGAGGTGCATGCCAACGCAGAAGAAAGACATTTTTACAAACCGTTAATCAGCAATGAAATGATGCAGGAAAAAGCTAGGCATGGTATTGCAGAGCATCACGAAATTGATGAGTTAATCGAGCAACTGGAAACCACCGAATATGATTCCTCGGCGTGGTTGAAAATAGCAAAAAATTTAAAGGAAAAGGTAGAGCACCACTTAGAGGACGAAGAGCGTACTTTTTTTCAATTGGCGGGAAAAGTGTTTTCAGAAACGCAAAAAGAAAGTTTGGCCAATGATTACGTTGGTTACATGAAAGAGCATATATAAAAAACTGTCCTTTACCGAAACCTTTAGTTCTTTTCTTCTTCAACTTATCACTATAAAAAATCACCATCAGTAAGAAGCTTAAAATCAATTACTGTAAACAGAAATAAATTGTTATGAATACCTACACCGAAGAAGTTGGAAAGCAATTAAATGAACTGCTTCAAAAAACATATCATACCCAAAAGGGATTTAAAACAGCTGCAAAACATGTAGATAATGATGCTTTAGAATCTTACTTTAAATTAAAGGCACAAGAGCGTTATGATTTTGGTAACGAACTGGTTGCCGAATTCAAAATATATAATTATACCGTGGGCAGCTTAGGAAAACCTATAGAACATATTAATAGAGGCTGGGTTGATGTAAAGGCCATTGTGTCTTATACAGACGAAGAATCGATGTTAGAAGAAGCCATTACAGGCGAAAAAGCGGCTATAGAGGAATACAGCAAGATAATTGGTAATGAATCATTGCCGTTAAGTACTAAGGTGCTAATGGAAGCACAAAAACAAAAAATTATAAGAGGGCTGTCGCGATTTAAGACTTTAGAAGAGCTTTGTTAGCGTACATGCACATTGGTTGGTTGTTAGCCTTGGCCGTATTCTGGTCAGGGCTTTTTTGTGTTTAAATACTGAATGAGTTAACAAGTGAATGAATACGATTAAGAAACCGCTTGAATGTTATTTAATTTGCAGGTAACCGATTGAGGGTCAGTCGGGATTAACTTAAAATTTAAAAATTATGTTACGTTGGACGATCATATTTGTAGTAATCGCATTAATTGCCGGAATTTTAGGTTTCGGTGGTATTGCTGGAGCTTCAGCAGGAATAGCAAAAATATTATTCTTCATTTTTATAGTGCTTTTTGTGCTATCGCTATTAAGGGGCTTAATAAAGAAGTAAAAAACAAACCAATAAATAACCATTAAAATTTAATCTTATGAAAACTGTAGCGAAAATATTTTTAATACTTTTTACGCTTTCAACGGTTTTAACCAGTTGTAGAGAAGTAAAAGAAGATAACAAAGTAGAAGAAGCCGTAGAAGATGTTGGGGATGGCGTGGAAGATGCGGCTGAAGAGGTAGAAGATGCCGTTGAATAAATCAGTATATTTGGTAGACTAACTTGAAGTAAAAACAGGTCTTTTTCGAAAGGGAAAGGCCTGTTTTGATTTTGGAAGATTTATGAACAGTAAGTTATTTTAAGATAAATTACATGTAAAACTTTTAAAATAATTTAAAAATTGTTTTCTTTGCCGTCCAATTAAAAAAAATCGGGATGTGGCGCAGTCCGGTTAGCGTACACGGCTGGGGGCCGTGTGGTCGCAGGTTCAAATCCTGTCATCCCGACAAAAAGGGTGTCAACGGGACATCAATAAAAAGCTAACTATATGGTTTTTAGTGATTTTAATTTTTGTTGATTTCATATAGTTGGCTTTAAAATCAAAACAAAAGTTACCTATTCGGTTACCTATCTGGTCCCGAAATTTTTCACTACATTGGTAACGATTTAGAATGTGACTTTCGCTTCGATTTGATTTTCGTAAACAAATCATTTATTAACTTAAAGCGAGAGTATATGGGAACTTCAAGAACTTTTAGTATTCATTTTTGGCTAAATGTAGCCAAGAAGAAAGGGGATTTGGCCCCAATTTATGCAAGGGTTACCGTCGATGGAAAGCGAGCTGAAATCAGTTTACAGAGACAAACTTCGGTTACCTATTGGGACACCAAATCAAAGAAAACCACTTCCAGAACGCCTATGCTAGCGCTCGTTTGTAACGAGTGCGTATTTATATTTGTTAGGTTGCACTCGTCACTGATAAGTACTAGCCGGGAAGGAAGCACTCGTTACAAAAGTTTGTTAGGGATCAGTCCTAAAAGTTGGGGAGTTAAATAGTTTTATCTTTGGGGAAAATTAAATTTGTGGAAATTTCTAAAGAATTACTATCCTTATTGCTACCTGATTTTTTGGTAGACCATTTTAGTTTTAT
>NZ_JAAVJS010000187.1:0-487 GCF_012037625.1 Tamlana crocina | reverse complement strand
CAGGTGATGTTAAAAGTACTTGCAGAAAGGAACTTTCCTGTGACCGAATTATTACCGGTAGCTTCAGAAAGATCTGTAGGAAGTAAGATCAGTTTTAATGATAAGGAGTATGAAGTAATAGGACTGGAAGAGGCAGTGGCACAACGACCCGACATTGCCCTTTTTTCAGCCGGCGGGGAAACTTCCCTGGAGTGGGCACCTAAATTTGCCGAAGCAGGAACCACAGTTATAGATAACTCTTCGGCCTGGAGTATGCATCCTGATAAAAAACTTGTAGTACCCGAGATCAATGCTGCAGATTTGACTTCCGAAGATAAGATCATCGCAAATCCAAATTGTTCCACGATCCAAATGGTAATGGCCCTTTCTCCATTGCACAAGAGGTATGACATAAAAAGAGTGGTTGTGTCCACCTATCAATCTATAACCGGAACCGGGGTAAAGGCAGTACAACAGCTGGAGAACGAATACAAAGGAGAACAGGGAG
>NZ_JAAVJS010000186.1:0-487 GCF_012037625.1 Tamlana crocina | reverse complement strand
ATTTGCAAGTGGAATTACGTCATTATTTTTAGTGTCATATTATAGAAAAGACTAAATGACCACCGACTCTCAATTGTTCTTCAGTAATTTCAGGATCTTGTTCTCAACTTCGGGAGAGTTCCACTTTTGCTCAATTTCAGGTATTTGCATCACCTCATCCATGATGGCTGCCTGCCGGTCACCTATTTTTAAAGCTTCGGCATAAGGCGCTTCAGAAAAGGTCACCCGGGAATATGCGGGAATCCATTTTTCAGGATGTTTTTCAGCAAAATTTTTCTCTATCTTCTTCCGCAGCAGGAATTGAGGATCGGCAGTTTTGCTGCTCATCTCCATGAAATTCCGGTAGCTGAGTTCCGCAATTGCATCGGCATTTGGTTTCCGGATTTCCTGATATTCAGAAAAGATCTTTTCCCAATCATCGCCGTGTTTTTCCTCCAGCCTCCCCAATTCAGAAATATCTTCAAAACCGGCGTTCATACCCTGGCCG
>NZ_JAAVJS010000185.1:0-487 GCF_012037625.1 Tamlana crocina | reverse complement strand
AAATAAGGGTCGTGCTGTGAATCATCACCCATAAGAACATACTTTAATTGCGGATAAAAAGAAATAATATCCTTGATCTTAATGAACTTATGATCATGGCCTCCCCTCCCGGTAAAGAGAAAATCTCCCAGCCCGGTCTTAATATCCTTTAATTTTATAATTGCTTTTGGCAGCTCGTGCTTACGGGCAAATTGTAAAATGAACTCATAGAGATTCCATTCACTACTGGAAACATAGAAGAAGGAATTGAACTGCCCTTCCTCCTGGCCTGCTCTGCTTAGAGCCTGGTAATGGGGTACTACATCATCAAAGACTTCGCGATTGTCAATATTTTTGGTAAGGATGACATAAAGTTTTTTGAAGAAGTTGTGGGTATGTGAAATAAGAAAAGTATCATCAATATCTGAAATTATTCCCAGCTTGCTTTTATATGGCTTGAGCAGCTCCCCTCTTTCTACTATTCCTTTTCCGTTCAATTTACAGGAAA
>NZ_JAAVJS010000184.1:0-488 GCF_012037625.1 Tamlana crocina | reverse complement strand
ACCTGCGGGCTATGTAAAAGGGGAAATTCAAGTCTTATGATTTTTTCCGTCTCGCAAGCAGGTCCGGCTGTTCGATAGGGTTATCTTCGCCTTTAATAGATTTTTCGATGTTTTCAATGTAGTCGAGCGAATCATCAATGAAGAATTCCAGGTTCGGCATTCTGCGTAATTGATTTTTGGTACGCAATGCTACTTCATGCTTGATCTTTGGCTTTACCTCGGTGAGTTCTGCCAGAATTTCTTTGGCATTTTTGGCCGGAAAAATACTGATGTAAGCTTTGGCCTGAGAAAGATCTGTGGTAACCTTTACTTTAGAAACAGAGATCAAAATTCCCGTTTTACCCGCATCACGCAAATGAGCCTGAAGAATTTCGGCCAAATCCCGCTGTATTACTCCTCCTATTTTTTTTTGTCTGTTCGTTTCTTCCATGCTACAAAAGTAGAACATTTACCGCTTAAAATCTTAAAATATGCGTTAATAGCTTTGG
>NZ_JAAVJS010000183.1:0-488 GCF_012037625.1 Tamlana crocina | reverse complement strand
CTATGCCAAGAACTTAACACTTCTTCTTGTATGCCTCTTAAATACGCGTATCCCTCCTTATGGAACAAATTTTGAAATAATTCTATGGGTTCAAAATTTAATTGCTTTGGAGATGTATCTTCTAGTTTTTTCTTAAATATATTCATCTATAGTTTTATTTTTTATTATGTTTTGATTAACAAATATCTTAAAAATCTATTGACTGATAGACACACCAATCTTCAATTAGTTAATGAGTTGGAATGAATGCTATGTTTTTCACGTTATTCAGCCCATTCCCCTCCATTCCGCAGAAAAAGCTTCATTACGGGAAATACGCTTCATTCAAAAAATCTTGGACACAACTTCAAAGCTTCCGATTTCCATTTCGCTACCCCTGCCAAAAAAGGCAGGAACGCTACATTCCCAATCTCCATCTTTAAAATTAAGTCCGCTTTAAATCCTACTTCAAGAGGATAATCCATTTTCATAACCCGGTCAGCACATTC
>NZ_JAAVJS010000182.1:0-490 GCF_012037625.1 Tamlana crocina | reverse complement strand
AATTTGGTTACCCAACTCATAAGATGTGCAGTTTCTATTCCTTCAAATATTGCCGAAGGGACAAGTAAAAAAACTGATAAGCATTTTTCTCAGTATTTAGACAGTAGTCTGGGTTCTGCTTTTGAATGGGAAACGCAGTTAATCGTTGCTTATAACGAGAAATATATTAGTGAGAAACATTTTCAGGAATTAGAAACAAAAATCCAGGATCTGCAAAAAATGATCTCTGGTTTCATTGATGGTCTAGACAAAAAGTCTTGACTCTTGATTCTTGACTCAATTTACCAATTTCAAATAATAATATTAAATAAAAATGAGTACACAAACAGATAGCAACAAAAAAGACCTTCTTCGCGGGGGGCAATTCCTGGTTAAAGAAACCAGTGCAGAAAACATTTTCACACCCGAAGATTTTTCTGATGAGCAGAAAATGATGCGCGAGAGCGTTCAGGAATTCGTGAACCGGGAGCTCATTCCTAAAAGAGAGGAA
>NZ_JAAVJS010000181.1:0-491 GCF_012037625.1 Tamlana crocina | reverse complement strand
AGAGCGAGCATCCGCTGGCAGAAGCCACAGTACGTTATGCGAAGGAAAAGAACCTGAAATATCCTGAAGCCACAGATTTCGACGCGGTTACCGGAAAAGGAGTTACAGGAACTTCAGAAGGAAAATCTATCGCCATAGGGAATGATAAGCTCATGCAGGAGATCAATGCTGAGGTTGATAAAAATCTTCAGCAGCAGGTAAAAACTGAGCAGGAGCAGGGGAAAACTGTTTCTTATATTGCTGTTGAAGGAAAGGTTGCAGGTTATGTAACTATTACTGATCCCATAAAAAAGACCAGCCGACAGGCAATTTCAGAGTTAATTGATGCCGGTGTCGAAGTGGTGATGTTGACCGGAGATAACGAGGTGACAGCAGCTGCCGTGGCTAAGGAGTTGCATCTTTCAGGTTTTAAAGCCGGTATGTTGCCACAGGATAAGATGGAGGAGGTAACGAAACTTCAGCAGCAAGGAAAAAAAGTTGCCATGGCAGGG
>NZ_JAAVJS010000180.1:0-491 GCF_012037625.1 Tamlana crocina | reverse complement strand
ACTTCATCCCCGGGTCTTACTTTGGTTCCCATTTCGGGAATTTCGCCATTGATAGTTACCCGCCCTTGTTCTATGAGACTGTCTGCCTTGCGGCGGGAACAATAACCTACTTCACTTAAATATTTATTCAGTCGGGTAAGATTTTCAGCAGACATGGATATAATTTAAAATTGGATTAATCCCAGGCGATCATAAAATATTTAATTGGGGCATTATCGGGAATTTGAGAGGCCTGTATACGGGTTTGGGTGTCATATCTTAACTCGACCGGAAGGTTTTTCTTGTCTATAGTTACATACATGTTGAGGTCGTCTATAAAGATCACCGCAGCACTCAAAGTGTTTTCAATACGTGAGATATTATAATTTTCTACAATATCTTTAAAAGTGCTTTCTGTACCCAAACCTTTCGCTGTTTTAAAGCGGGGATCCAGGACCTGGATAAATCCAATGGTGCTGGTAGAATCGAAAGCCTGTACAGGTTCCAAAAGC
>NZ_JAAVJS010000179.1:0-492 GCF_012037625.1 Tamlana crocina | reverse complement strand
CTTCCAGCTCTGTCTGCATATTCTGCAGCTTTCCAGTACACGGCTCTTTTTTCAAAGGCAGTATTTCCACAGTTGTTGGCGCTCTGTCCTATCATATTAGCAATTTGCAGGTAAGCTCTACCAAAGGAAGGCTTAGCATCCAAGGCTTTGCGATAGTAGTTTCTTGCCTGGCCAAACTGACCTTTTTCTTTGTATTGGTTACCAATTCTGTAATAGATATTAGCTCTTGTAGAAGGATCTTTTTGAAGCTCTGCAGCCTGGTTGTAATACTGAAGTGCCTTTCCCTGGTTTCCTTCAGCTTCAGCAAGATGACCTAATGAATAGGCAGAACTTGCAGATGGTTGCAATTTGTGTAGTGCTTCAGACACCTTCACGAACAATGGATCTTCTGTACAATCCTTGGCAGAAAGTCTGCTGTTCACTCTTTTTAACCAGTCTGTATCACCTTTTTTAGCATCGAAGTCTTTGCTGTAAAGTGGAATCAGGTTATCA
>NZ_JAAVJS010000178.1:0-492 GCF_012037625.1 Tamlana crocina | reverse complement strand
ATTATCCTGTTCTTTTTCTTCATTTCTCTACTGGCTATAGACTCATTGATGATGATATAATTCCAAAAGGGTTTGGAAGATGTCATTTAAGATCCTTACTACATTTTTGAGGTTCCCGGGATGCAGATTTGAGTTGCCTGCGATTAAATTTTGGAAATATGACCAAAGACAAACCGCCCCTTTTGAGGAACTACCGATTACCCTACATTCCCGGAGTTACATCAATTGGAGGCGGTTCTTGCCTTTACTATATTATTTTCAGGTCCTTTAGGATTCCTATTAGATGTGGTGTGGTATTGGCACCAAATTCTTCGCGGAGCTCCTTTAACCGTTTTTCAATAGAACTTTTACTGTTGGGAGAAATATTCCGCCTTTTAAAATCTTCCTGTATTTCCTCCTGTGTAAGTCCGGAGGCTATCGCAGTGAGCAGCTCCATTTCCCAATCCCTAAGGATCAACATGTTTTCTTTATTCAAAATATTTTCAATCCCGC
>NZ_JAAVJS010000018.1:21651-71960 GCF_012037625.1 Tamlana crocina | reverse complement strand
TAAAAAATCATCGTTCAGAAAATCTTCTTTCTTCATAAGTGTATAAAATTTAAAATTAAACAAAAAAAAATATCGAGGGTTGCAACCCTCGATATTTAAACTTTACACACTTAGTGAGATACTGCCGTTAAATGGCCCGTCAAGCACCTGTTGATCAACAATAACCTCGCCATTGGCAATAATAGAAACAATATCGTTGTCTATCTGCCCGTGGTCCCAAACTTCTATGGTTGTTTCCCTAGTCGATATTTCCATACACCCCAGATAAGTGTTTTCCCTTCCTAAATTGGTTGTTGGAATGGTTGATGTTTCGTTTACAACTACTGGATCTTCTTTTTTCTCGCACGATAAAAGAAACGTTAGAATGCATAATAGTGCCAAGGTTTTTTTAATAGTTTTCATAATTTTTGTTTTTATGGATTAATAGCTTGATAAATTTAGCTATATGTACCAATGCAAAAAATCCCCGATAGTGGGGATTTTTGAGTTAAAACAGCCTTTATTCCATCACTTTTTTACAATGCGCTTTTTTATGGTTTTTCCGTTTGTTTTTACTTGTAGCATGTACACTCCCGTATTTAAACTTTCAATATTAAAAACGCCCCATTGGGTTGCTATCTGTTTTTTAAAAACCTCTTTTCCGCTCGTATCAAAAATGGCTACATGGGCATTGTTTTGGCCTTTTAATTTTATGTTCAATACAGATGTTGTTGGGTTAGGATAAATACGCAACTGCTCCAATTGCTGTTCTTCCGTGCCCAATGTGCCCACGTTTAGGGTTATAAATGCTCTTCTAATTACAAAATCTGGGGTATCTGTATTTGTAATTTCGCAATGATAAATGCCGCTATCAGAAGTTTGGGCATTGTTGATTACATAGGTATCAGAATTACCGTTTTCGGTTATTGCCACATTATCTTTAAACCATTGATAAGTGTTCTGGGCCAAAACTGTTTTGGTTTTCATCCCTTTTGATGCTATTGGCACATCGGTTACAGTTAGTGTAATGTCGCTTCCTACGCCAATGTTAGTGTCTTCGGGTAAATCTTGGGTAAATTGTGGACTAAATTGAAAATCGGGAATATTGGCTTTATAGGTTTCCAATTCATCGGCAATATCAGTGAATTCAAAATAATTGTTGTATATATGAAGTAATTCCAAAGGCAATGCGGTCAAATCTGGAAAATCTCCGGAATAGGCACTGGTATTATCGCCCCAACCCGGGCCAATGGAACTATGCAAGTGTAAGTGTTTGAGTTTTGTTAAATTAGCTAAAGAAGCCGGTATGCTTCCAGATAAACCACTTTGGTTAAGCCAAAGCGTTTCTAGGTTTACCAAGTTGCCAATTTCTGTGGGGATACTTCCAGAAAAGTTATTTGGCGCTAAATCCAAATACGTGAGCTTAGTAAGATTGCCAATTTCTGGAGGGATGTTTCCTGTTAGTTCGTTGCCCCAAAGGCTTAAATAGGTCAACTCGGTTAAGTTGCCAATTTCTGCGGGTATACTGCCCGTTAAATTGTTGTTGCCAATATTCAGGTCAACCACTCTATTATTTACAACATTGTAGATACCATACCAAGTATTTAATGGTTTTGTGGCATCAAGCCAATTGGTGTTGTTGGTCCAGCTATCGCCGTTGGTACTGTTGTACAAAGCTACCAGGGCATTGTAATCGGCGCTTGTGGTTGGCGGTTCGGTAAAATGGAAAAACCCGCTACGGAGTGTTAAGCCTGCAACTATGCCGCTTGTTGCCTCATAGTAGTAGTACCACTTATAGTCATCGGCCGTGTTAATGGTTACATTTAGCGATGGCCCGCTGGATACATAACCGCCATCGCTACCATCTGCATTAATGCGGTACCAATCGTAACTGTTTTGGCTCCCGCTTACTGAAACATTTAAAGTTTCGGTTTGGCCTATGTCCAAAACAGCTTCCACATCTGGGCTAACTTTGCGTTGTGGGGCATAATAAAACTGCGGCACATTGCTAAAGTAGGTGGCAAACTCGTTTTCAAAATCTCCAAATTGAAACTTGTTGTTATTTATGTCAATATCGGTCAAGTTATTTAAGTGTGTCAAATCTGGAATCTGGCCTTCAAGTTGGTTACCTCCTAAATACAGCCACTCCAGATTTGCACAATTTTGAATGGAAGTTGGAATGTTTCCTGTTAGTCCGTAGGTATAATACAAAACCAGTTGCCTTAGTTTGATTAAATTACCTATACTAGGAGGAATCTCTCCTGCTATATAGGCGTCTTGGATCCAAAAATCTTGCAATTCTGTCAAGTTTGCAATTTCTGGAGGTATGGTACCCGAAACATTATTTTGTGAACCAAGGTCAATACCCGTTACCCTGCCATTGGTTTCGGTAATGCCGTACCAACTGGACAGCGGTTTTGTGGTATCCAGCCAGTTGGTGCTGTCAAACCAATTAGAGCCGTTTAGGGCATTGTACAGGACTACCAAGGTGTTGTAATCGGGGTGATTTTCAACATCAAGTTTTACGTTTCTATAAACCTTTCCATACACGCTTGCATCGAGGTCGACTCCAAAAAGAAATAAATCGTCATCACCATCATTGTCAATATCACCCAAGAGTTTAATTTTTGAATAGTAACCCCCAATAAAAGAATGATCTTCGGCAAGGTTAAAAGTAGCATCTGGTCCACCAAAATACAAATTTGTTTTAGGTTCATTAAATGTATTTATCCCAGTAAAAATCACATCTAAAAAGCCATCTTTATTAAGGTCGGCAGCATCAATAGACCCATTGGCCAATCCCTCAAAGTTGGTTTCTTTATAAGTAAAGTACCCAGGGGCATCATTGCGGTTTAAAAACAACGTGGCACTTTTTACGTTTGTACCGTTATTGGCTCCAGTTATTATAATGTCGTCATCAAAATCATTGTCAACATCCAAGAACAAAAAACCACCGTTCCCTTGGGCAAATTGATGGTAAGGCTGTTCAGTAAACGTACCTGAACCATTATTGAAAAAGTATTTTGATATATATTCGTTACCATCGTAACCTGTAATAAAAAAATCCAGATCGTTATCGTGGTCTATATCATGGAATTTACAATTGCTTACCGAAACATTTGGAAAAGGGGTGATGGCTAGGGTGAATATACCGCTTCCGTTGTTTAAATATAGGTTGGTAAGTCCCGTTGCGCCAATTTCTCCACTTAGCAAAAGGTCGACGTCGTTGTCTCCGTCAATGTCTCCTGTGGTAATGTCTCCCCTGCTCATTCCCGTAAACGCATTTTGTGTGTCTTCTGTAAAACCGCCATTTCCATCATTCAGATAAAGTTTTGCTACTCTACTATAGGTATTGTTAACTCCCATATAAATTATATCCATATCATTATCATTATCAGCGTCAAAAAAGTGTGCAGTACTTACTGAAGCCCCTTTAAAAACGTTGGAGGCACTTTCGGAAAAAATGCCATTTCCGTCATTTAGGTAAAGCTTTGCGATATAAACTCCCAAATTGTTTCCAGTTACGAATAGATCTAAATCGCCATCGCCATCAACATCCGCCATATCGGTAGCCCCTTGACCTACCGGTGGTACACCCGAGTTTTGAATTTCTTGAAAATAAAATTGGGCATTGATAAGTAAAGGGGCAATAAAAATGAATGAAAGTAATAACCGTTTCATAATAAGAGATTTTAAGATTAATTAATCGCATTTTAATTTACCTAAACACCCAATACCAAAACATCGCCAATATTGGGTATTTTAGGGTTTGGTTACTTTTTTACCATCCGTTGGTTTACAACTTCGTTTTTTGAATGGATTCTTAAAACATACAGCCCTTGGGGCAGGTGGGAAATGTTTGCCGTGTTGTTGATTGGCTTTGGTGTGGAAATCAACTTTCCTGTTACATCAAAAATTTCAATCCCTTCTATTTTTTGGTTGGTTTTGATGTTAACATTCCCTGAAGTTGGATTTGGAAATACGCTTACCCTATGCTGCATAAATTTATTTTCTTCCAAAGAAAGTGTACTATTGTTCACTTTAAAAAGCCAATAATCAGAATCGCCATTTGGGGCTTCGGTATTGTCGCCAGATGCCTCGTCAACATCGCTGACTATTATAAAATGGCCGTCGCTGGTTGACAATACTTGTTGGGGAAACTCGTCTGATCCTGTACCAAAAGTTTTTTCGCCCACCAGATTGCCGTTGCTGTCAAGCTCTACCAACCAAATATCGTCTCCGTTACTGCTTTCGGTTTTATCCCCTGAAATATTGGATGAACTTGTACAAGCGAACACATAGCCGCCACCGGCCTTTTTAAATCCACTGGGCTCGTACTCAAAACTATCGCCTCCCAAGGTGCTCTGCCATTCTATAGTGCCCGTGCTGTTAATCTTCAACACCCATAAATCGCTCTCTCCTTTACTGTTTTCGGTTTTGTCTCCCCCGATGTTAGAATCGGAATCTCCGGCCAAAATGTATCCACCATCATCGGTAGGCATCAGAACAGTTAAAATGCTTATGGCTTCTGAAGTGCCTCCATAGGTTTTTTGCCAATCTATAGTATTGCTGGCATTTATTTTAATTACCCAATAGTCTTCATTATTGCTTGTATTTATGGTTTTATCGCCCGAAATGCCCGATTCGGCAATTACCCCGAGTATATATCCGCCGTCGGCCGTCAGCTCAATAACGGTGGTTTCTTCATCGGCATCTCCTCCTAGTGTTTTATCCCAGGTTTTCGAGCCTGAACCATTGGTTTTTACAACCCAAACATCGGTAAAACCTCTGGAGTTTTCAGATTTGTCTCCAGATATATCGGAATCGGAATCGCCCAGAATAACAAAACTACCGTCGGCTGTTTCAATGGCGGTTACGGCATAGTCGTCACCACTTCCTCCATAGGTTTTATCCCACTGCACAACGCCGCTGCTGTTGGTTTTTACAATCCAGTAGTCTGCCGCTCCTTTACTGGCCTCGGATTTATCTCCTGAAATGCCGGATTCTGAGCTTCCGATGAGCATAAAGCCTCCATCTGAGGTAGGGATCACATCTTCAATATGATCAAACGAATTTCCCCCTATGGTGTTCTGCCATATTATCTGGGCATTTAGGTTGAAATGAACGGTAACAGAAAAAATGATAAAAAGTAGTATTGGTTTCATAACTTGATATTTTATTGATTAATAGCTTTTTCGAAGTTATAGAACTACTTAACATAAAAACATCCCCATTATTGAGGATATTTATTGTACTGTAGAACTTCTTAGTTGTTGGGATTCGCATTTTTATTTTCAGATAGCGAAACACCAATATTGATTCCTATGCCCAGCCACGGTTTTTTATCATATTTCCAATTAACATCTTTGTCGTTGTTTCCGAGAAAATCTACTCCGTATTGAAAACCTATATTTATGGAATTTGTAAACTGGTACATTAAGCCAACAGAACAACTAAAGGCACTAGCTGTCCTATTAGCTTCTTCGTTATCTGAAGTTTCCAAGTTGCTGTTTTTAGGGTTAAGATTTACAGTTGCCAGCCCTATTCCAACAGTAGGGGTGATTAGGTCTTTATCGAACTTTAGCCGGTCTGTTCTTATTGGAAAACTTAGATTCATACCTATATTCACATTCTGTTCAAAATCAAAATCGTCCATCCTTATTTTAAACGGAACAGTAAAGACTCCAGCAGACACCCCTTTAAACCTAGTATAAACTTCTGCGGTTAAATCTTTAAACTTGTTTAATGGTAATCTATGGGTTTTAATAAACCCAATTTCACTATCTCCCCTATTTTTCGATCCATCATTTTGTGTCTTTTCAATTTCGGCTTGTTTCTGAGTGTCATAGAAGAACATGTTATTCAACAATTCTACTTTCTTCCCACTTCCCACAAATTTGTAATAAACAAAAGACACACTTTTTGAATCTAAACTATCAACATCAGTAACATATACGTTATGCCCTTTTTTAAATTGTACTGATTGGTCATCATTGTAAACCGGTGCAAGAAATTGATACGTTGCCTTTTCCTTTTGGCAGAAAGAAGTCGTTGAGCAAAAAATTGACAACAGAAATAATAGCTTTTTCATGGTACGTAAATTTTATTGATTACGTACCAAACTTATGAACCTAAACACCACCAAACCATACCCAATACAGGGTAAAAACGCGAATTAAAACCTATACTTTTTCTCCAGGGCATAACGCATCAGTTCGCCTTTGCCTTGAAGTCCTAAAATGCGTGCCATGTTTTTGCGGTGGGTATCTACGGTGTGTGTGCCAATAAATAACTGATCGGCAATTTCGCGCGAGGTTTTCCCTTGTGCGATCAGTTCGAGTATTTCAATTTGCCGTTTGGTGAGTACGCCCTTGGTTTTGTTGCTCGATTCAGAATTAAGTGCATTGGTGTTGATGTTGGCATCAAAATAAGTTTTGCCCTTTGCTACCGCCAAAATGGCCTGGTGCACTTCTTCCAACGACGAGTTTTTTAAGATGTACCCAGAGGCACCGGCATCCATCATTTGTTGGATAGCTTCCAACTGGTCGAACATGGTAAAGGCCAAAACATAAATTTCTGGGTATTGGTTTTTTATTAGCCTTGTGGCCTCAATGCCATCTGTTTTAGGCATGCGGATATCGGTAAGCACTACGTTGGGGCGCTTCTTCCCCACTATATCAAGCAGTGCTTGGCCATCGTTGGCGGTGCCCACTATGGATATACCGTCTTCGTATTCCAATAGCAGCTTAATGCCATCGATGAGCGATTGGTGGTCTTCGGCTATGGCTAATCGTATCATTTTAGTTTTTAGTTTCAGGTTTGCTGTTAATGGTTCTTAATTTTCGTTAAATGGGTATATCAATTATTATGGTGGTGCCTTTGTTCGTTTCAGACTCTATGGTCATTTTACCGTCCAGAAATTCCACCCTTTTATCAATACTGCTCAAGCCCATACCTTTGTTTATTGTGGTTATTTGGCTGGGGTTAAAGCCCTTGCCGTTGTCTTCAACCATAATATTCAGGCTGTCGTCGTGGTTGGTTATGTGTATGGTGGCCTCGGTGGCATTGGCGTGCTTTATAACGTTGGCCACGAGTTCTTGTATCATCCTAAAAATGGCAAGTTCCAAACTGTTTTTCATTCGGTTTTCAAGTCCGTGGTCAATCACCTCGATGGCCAGTTGGTTGGCGTCCGAAATTTTGCTGGCCATATCTTGTACTGCCCTTAACAGCCCTTGTTTGGCGATAACGCCAGAGTTTTTGGCATGGGCAATGCTGCGTATTTTTTGGTAGGCTTCGTCTAAAAGGTTAGTGGTTTTGTTGTACAGTTCGGGGGTTTGCTTGTCTTTTAGTGCATTGAAGTGCAGCTTTACAGTGGCCATAAGGCCGCCCAGATCGTCGTGCAGATCGTTGGCTATGCGCTGGCGTTCTTTTTCCTGTCCCTCGATCATGGCATCGATGCTTAACAGTTCCTGTTCTTTTAAAACGGTGGCCAGTTTTTGGGTTTCGAGGGCTTTTTCCTGTTCTGCCAGTTTTTGTTTTTTACGGGTGTTCTTTTGGATGAGGAAGGCCGTGGTACCGCCGAAAACCAAAAGGGCAAAAGCCACTGAAAGATAAATGTTCCTTTTTTGTTGTTCTTTTTCTACTTTTATTTTTAATTCTAAGTTTTCCCGTTCTTTTTTTTCTGTTTCAAATTTTATACTGTATTCTTCTATTTTTTTCAACAGCTCGATACTGTTTAGCGAATCGTTCAAAACTTCAAATTTTTTTCTGTTGTATAACGCTTCTCTGTAATTTTTAAGTGTTTCGTAATAGTTTGCCAAATCTTCAAAAATGAATGATTGCATTTTTATGTTTCCGGTAGAATCTGCGTACTTTTTGGCTTGCATGTAATATTTAACACTTGATGCTGAATCATTTTTTATTTTACTGATTACGCCTTTGTTAAAGTACAAACTGGCCATGCCTTCTTTACTTATTTTATAGTTAAGTGCTTTATCGAAATAGGCTTCTGCTGAGTCTATTTCGTTCATTTGCCCCAAATAAATGCCTCCAATATTTTGCAGAACAGATCCGCTTATACTGGAATTGGGGTTGGTGCTGAACGCCTTTTTATAATAGAATATAGCCGAATCCTTTTGGTTGGTGGTGCTAAAGTAGGTTCCTAAGTTATTGTGGTTGTACACTAAATTGGCCGTGTCTTTCAATGCCTCTAATTGGTTGTTGTTTTTTTTCAGGTAGTAGTAATTTTTGTCCTGTTTGTTTATCTGCGCATATACTATGGCTGTTTTTTGATACACTTTAGATTTTAATTGCATAGAAGCCAAATCGTTACCATCTAAAAGTTTCAATGCCGATAAAAAATAGTAAATAGATGAATCGGGGTGTGTTTTAAGCAACCTGTGGATATTGCCAAAACAATAATCTAAATTGGCTTTGTCGAAATTTGGTAAAACGGCATAGTTTTTTTTTGATTTGTACAAATACTGCTTTGAAGCTTCTTTATCGATCCAATAGCTGTTTTTAAATAGCTCGATGAAGATTTTATTTTTTTCGGCAGGCACTAACGAATGGTTTTTTAGGCCACCCTCCAAAAACCTTATTGCCTTTTCATAGTCTTGTTTTAAGTACAGTTTTTGGGCACTGTCCATCAATTTAACAAATACATTTTCTTGCCCTAATGCAAAGCATGTAAAAAGCATAAAAAATATGGAAAGCCTAAGGTACAATGTTATTTGGTTTAGTTAGGTTGTCTCCATTTATCTGGAGTGTTGGGCGCTTCATTGGTTGTGGTTGCTATGCCAGATCTTTCGGTCCCCTTATCTGCAACCCCAGAACTGTCATCACTGCGGTTTACTTTTGGGTTGAATTTAATCCTTAATACCTCCTCTCCATTTTCTCTAGACAGAAAAGTTTGGAATGCTTTTTTCGCACCCGCATTTGAATCAAAATGGGTTGAATCGAGCTTAAACGAAACTAAATAAGAAGATTCGGAGTCATCAAACTTCACTTTATATTTCATTATATTTTTGGTGTTTTTTCTATTATTTTTAATTGTATATTTTTTTAACACAATAGATTCTATTTTACACTCATAAGCAATAAACGTAATGGTATAATTTAATACTCTTGTACTATCAGCATTAAACTCGGCTGTAATTACCGGCTTAAAATCCATTGACCCTAAATTTGTGCCTTTACATATTTCTGATTCGGTATAATTGATCGTATTATTTATGACATAAGAACCAGACTCCTCGGAAGGGTTTCCCATTTTTTTTATAGCATTTAATATTTCCTTATTCTGTTTTTTAATAATTTCTATATCCGCTTTGCAGCAGTTTTGGCAAGAAACTATAACACTCAACACAAAAAGTGATAGTAAAACAACTTTTAACTTATTTTTCATTTTTTATGGCTTTAGGTTAGCATTACACAAATATCTCCAAAAACAAATAGCGAAAACATACCCAAAACAGGGTAAATTTAAATCGTGGCGCAAAATGGTTACAATGGTTTTGGGGAGGTAATCTATTATTAAGAAATCAAAAATTTCTTATGATTAATTTATGTGAAAATCGTACAAAACCACTCAAAATATCGACAAAAAGCAAATAAAGACGAAGTAAGGGCTTTACCTAACAAAAACCCCTAACTACTTAAAGAAAAACTTGATAGCCGAAATAAAAAGAATAAAGGCAATAAAGGCGATAAGAATCCAAACACTACCGGCATAAAACTTTTTATGGAGTTTTAAATCCTTGCGATACGTGTAGGCTATAATGATGGCGAAAACAATAAAAAATAAAACGCCGAAAACAATTTGACCTTTACTGAACATATGGTTATTTTTATGCAAATTTAATGAATTAGCAATAGATGAAAAATAAAATAGAAGCCGTAAAGGCATTTCATACAGCATTTAAAATCGGGCACCGCGAAACCCCAAAAGCCGATTTAGGAACGGAGAAAAACCTGTTGCGTTACAAATTGATGCGTGAAGAGAACGAAGAATATTTGGAAGCGGCCAACAACAACGATTTGGTTGAAGTAGCCGATGCCTTGGGAGATATGCTTTACATTTTATGCGGCACCATTATCGAACATGGCCTGCAACATAAAATTGAAGAAGTTTTTGAAGAAATACAACGTAGTAACATGAGTAAATTGGGAGAAAACGGGGATCCCATTTATCGTGAGGACGGCAAAGTTCTAAAAGGGCCCAATTATTTTAAACCGAATATTGAAGCTATTTTGGATAAGTAAGAATCGTGTCATACTTAAATTGATTCAGCATAACTGATGTCTTTATTAAACAAAAAAAAGAAGCGAAATCGCTTCTCTTTTTTTTTGTTTTATTCCGTTTGGACGAACCTTAAGGACTTCTTTTTTACTTCACCTCCATTCGCCACCCAAAAGGGTCTTCAACTTTATTGGTCTGTATATCGGTAATACGTTTTTTTAGGAAACTCGCGTACGAATCGTCCGTTAATTTTGGCAATTCGTAATCGTTATCCTTGTAACCAAAACCAGAAATTGGCGAAATTACCGCAGCTGTACCTGCACCGAACATCTCTTTAAGAGAACCGTTTTGGGCCGCTTCAACCACTTCTTTTACACTTAATTTTCTAACTTCAACAGGGATGTTTTCAGATTTTGCCAACTCAATAATACTCTTTCTAGTAATACCATCAAGAATTCTATCGCTTGTTGGTGCCGTGACCAATGTATCATCAATACGAACAAAAATATTCATGGCACCAGCTTCCTCGATATATTCGTGACTGGTATCATCGGTCCAAATGACTTGTTGGTAACCTTTTTCAACCGCCAACTGTGTTGGGTAAAATTGCCCAGCATAGTTTCCTCCTGCTTTGGCAAAACCAACACCTCCATTAGCCGAACGCGAGTACTTTTCTTCAATAAGTACTTTTACTTCACCAGAAAAATAAGCGCCAGATGGTGCCGTACAAATAATGAATTTATACTCATCTGCCGGTGAGGCATGGAATCCGTTTCCGCTGGCAAATACAAACGGACGGATGTAAAGTGAACTGCCCTCCTTTTCAGGAATCCAATCTTCATCTACTTTTAACAACGCTTTTAAACCATCCATAAAATAGTTCTCTGGCAATTCCGGAATGGCCAATCGCTTGGAGGAAATATTCAAACGTTTAAAATTATCCAGCGGTCGGAATAACCAGACTTTTCCATCGGCATCTTTATAGGCTTTCATCCCTTCAAAAACCGACTGCCCGTAATGGAAAATCTTGGCAGAAGGATCTAAGGTAATGGGTTGGTAAGGCACCACTTTTGGAGCTTCCCATTCGCCGTTCTTAAAATCGCATTCCAACATGTGATCTGAAAAAACATGCCCGAATTTCAAATTATTGAAATCTATCTCGCTGATTTTAGAAGTTTTAGCTTTCAAAACCTCTATATCGTGGATTATAGTACTCATAAGTCCAGTTATTTAAAGAGACAAATTTAAAGAAAATCGTTTTTAAAAAAGCGGTATATTTACATAAATCGTTTAAAATTGAAATAATAATATTATGAAGCGCATAACCGTCTTCGTTTTTTGTGCATTCGCATTACTATCGTGCAAAAATAAAACCGAACAAGTTCCTGAAATACCGCAAGTCATTTCAGAAACCAACTATAAATCCTTCGGAAAAACCATCGTTCCTGACGATGCTATAGCTGCTAAATCCATGGCCGCACATTACGAAAAGATGTCTACCGGCGACAGCATTAATTCCAAAATTAAGGCCAAAGTAAACAGTGTATGCCAAGCCAAAGGCTGCTGGATGCGACTGGATTTGGAAAACGGCAACGAAGTTATGGTGAAATTTAAGGACTACGGATTTTTTGTTCCGAAAGACATCACCGGAAAACAAGTTATTGTAAACGGAAAAGCTTTTGTAGATGAAGTTCCGGCTGAAGCATTACGCCATTACGCCCAAGACGCCGGAAAAACGGAAGAAGAAATTGCCAAAATTACAACACCAAAGCGCACTCCTTCATTTGAAGCCGACGGTGTTTTATTGATAAACTAACCAACTTTGAAAAGAGAAATTATAGTTACCGCCGATGGTTCTACCACCATCTACATCCCCGAATGGAACGAACAGTACCACTCCAAACATGGCGCTATTCAAGAGGCTTACCACGTGTTTATAAAACATGGTTTGCTTTATTGCAACGAAAGGTACCATTCTAAAAATGTTATAAAACCATTAAAAAATGTCACTTCGAGCGAAGTCGAGAAGTCAGGTTCAGATAGAATTTCAATTCTAGAAATAGGTTTCGGTACGGGATTAAACGCCTTTTTCACACTTTTGGAAGCTGAAAAGCTGCAACAAAATATTAACTATGTAGGAATTGAAGCCTATCCTGTTTCAGCCGAAGACATTTCAAAACTGAATTACACAAAAGAATTAAAAGCCGAAAATAGCGCTTCTATTTTCAAAAAAATCCATGATGTTTCTTGGGAAGAAAGCCATCTTATAACAGACTCCTTTTCACTGACCAAACGGCAACAATTCTTTTCTGAAATTGATGATGAATCCAGCTTCGATTTAATTTATTTTGATGCTTTTGGGGCACGTGTTCAGCCAGAATTATGGACGGAAGACATCTTTAAACGCATGTACCGCGCATTAAAATCCAACGGTGTTTTGGTCACGTATGCGGCTAAAGGCAGTGTGCGCCGCGCCATGCAAAGCGTTGGCTTTTTGGTTGAAAAATTGCCCGGCCCACCAGGAAAACGTGAAATGTTACGCGCTTGGAAAGAAGCGTGACATTCAACGACCCCAAAAAAAAAGTAAAAACAGAAGTTAAATGCTGAGAGCAACGAAACATTCAGCGATTTAGAATAACTTCACAGAGCTAAATGTTACGCGCTCGGAAAGAAGCGTGACATTCAACGACTCAAAAAAAAAAGGAAAAACAGAAGTTAAATGCTGAGAGCTACGAAGCATTCAGCGATTTAGAATAACTTCATAGAGCTAGATGTTACGCACTTGTAAATAAGCGTGACATTCAGCGATTCAAAAAGACAATAAAAACGGAGCTAAATGCTGAGAGCGACGAAATGATAAAGCTGTTTTCTATTTACTAATAATCAATATTTTCAGCACTCAATCTGTTAAACCTAACCTAAAATCGAAGTATGGCACCTTTCGTTTTGTAATTTTATAAAAAAAGAACATGCGCATTTTAATTACAGGGGCAACAGGATTAATCGGACAGGAAATAGTTAAGCTATGCCATGAAAAAGATATTCAGGTACACTATTTAACTACGAGTAAATCCAAAATTGAGAACCAAGAAAACTACAAAGGGTTCTATTGGAATCCGAAGGACGAATACATCGACACCCAATGTTTTGACGGCGTAGATACAATTATCCATTTGGCGGGGGCAACAGTTGCCAAACGATGGACACCTGCTTACAAAAAGACCATTATTAATAGCCGAAAAAACACCACTGAACTTCTAATAAATAATTTAAAAGGTGAAAATCACCAAATAAAGCACGTGGTTTCGGCCAGTGCCATTGGAGTGTACCCCGATTCCTTAACAAACTATTACGACCAAACTTTCAATCAAATCAGTCCCACGTTTTTGGGTAAAGTGGTGCACATTTGGGAAAAAGCAGTTGATGGTTTTGCCAAAGTCGGTGTTGAAGTTTCGAAAATTAGGATTGGCTTGGTGCTTTCTGAAAAAGGTGGTGCTTTACCACAAATGGCCAAACCCATTAAATTAGGTTTAGGAGCAGCTTTTGGAAGCGGAAAACAATGGCAATCGTGGATACATATTACAGATTTGGCACGAATGTTTCTATACGTTGCCGAAAACCAATTAAGCGGCATTTATAACGGCGTGGCACCTAACACAGTAAGTAATACCGACGTTACCAAAACCGTAGCCAAGGTTTTAAAAAAGCCCTTGTTTTTGCCCAATATCCCGCAATTTTTCATGAAGTTGGTTTTGGGCGAAATGCATATTTTATTATTTGAAAGCCAGCGCGTCAGCTCAAAAACCATTGAGGATAAAGGTTTTCATTATAAGTTTAATTATTTGGAACCTGCCTTAATCGATTTACTGGGAACAGAGAGTTAAAACTTATTGCATTTTCGTTACACCCGCTGCCCTGTAGAACCCGTTTCTGATGGCGTTAGCTGATAGGTAAAATGCGGATTGATGTGCTCTTCCTTTCGGTGCGATACATAAAGAATGGCCGTGCGGCTTTCTTCTGATATTTTATTGATGAGTTGTGAAAATATTTTGGCATCAGTATCATCGAGTCCGTTGGTAGGCTCATCCAGAATAAGCAATGGCGGATGTTTTACCATAGCGCGGGCAATGAGCACCAAACGCTTGTGTCCGGGCGAAAGAAATACAAAATCCTTATCTTTTTTTTCAAACAATCCGATGAGTTTAAGCCATTGATGGGCAATATGAATTTGTCTTTCGGTGGGGTACTTATACAATCCAATGGAATCAAAAAAACCAGAAAGAATCATTTTTTCGATGGAATCCAATCGCCTGAAACCACGAAGCATTTCTGAGGTATAATGGCCTATATTGCTTTTAATATCCCAAACCGTTTCTCCGGTGCCCTTTTTCATTCCGAACAAAAGAATATCTTGATTATAGGCTTTGGGGTTATCTCCCGAAATTAAGGTGAGTAATGTGCTTTTTCCCGATCCATTAGGTCCTACCAATTGCCAAAATTCGCCTGGTTTTATTTCCCAACAAATATCTTTTACAATGGTGCGCCCCCCATAGGCTACGTTTACCTTGTTGAATTTAACCAACGGATTGAACACTTCTGTTGGAACATGCTCGGGCTCGGGTAAATCGTTTACAAAATAATTTTTGTCATCGGTTTTCAATTCACCATCCGCTTTTACGAATTCCCCGTTTTTGAAAGTATAAATCGTTTTTATAAACGGAAGAATATCTCGCTTTCTGCTGGTTATTTGAATGATGGGTTTGCTTTGGCTTAAATCCTTAAGCGTATGGGAAATGTTGGTTTGTGTGGCTACATCTAAACTATCGAATACATTATCTACAATAATATAATCGGGGTTTTGGTTGATTAAATGCCTTAGCAGTGCTTTTTTGCGCTCGCCTTGCGAAGAATGCTCTAAGCTATTTTTGGTATCGGTGAGCACACTAAAATCATCGTGCCGCTTTTCTTCCTCTATAAATTTATTAACTGTAATTTCAGAAAACAAACTCCCCTTTAAACCAGAGAGCGGCTTATACCGCTCACCAGATAAAAGTTCATCAATAAGCTGCTGTTTATTGGCACTATTAGAAATATAGTAAGCTACATGCCTTGTCGACATAAATGTTCGGCTTGATTTACTTCTGCTTTTTTAAATTTTCAACATGGAAAGGTATTAAACCGTCAATTGGCCTGCGCTGGAAGTTACCAGCAATAAAGCCCATTTCTTCGGCAACTTGCTTAATTTCTTCTTGTGCATAATAAGCAATAGATCCCGCAAAATGTACAGGTGTTGTTTCAAGCACCTCTTTATATTGCATAATCATATTTTCGACGAAAAGACGGATGCCTTTCTTGATAAGATTTATGGTGTACTCGGAATCTTTATTCAAAAACATAAATTCAGCAAAATTGGCCAAATACGCATTCGGGCTAGGTTTTTTATAAAGATTGTTCTTAATAAAATCGGCCTCCATATTGTATCTACTACCAAAAGCCACCTTTATATTTTCCGGCATGTGATTGTAATAATAATCCCGAATAAGCTGCTTACCGTAGTAGTTTCCTGAAGCATCGTCCATTAAGGTGTAGCCTAAAGAAATTACACGTTGGTGCAGTTTTTCGCCATCAAAATAGCTGCAGTTCGATCCTGTTCCCAAAATACAAACCACTGCCGCTTCTTTTGGATGATTAATTGTTGAATAAACTGCCGCGAGTGTATCTTCATTCACCTCGACATGGGCATTAGGAAAAAGGTCTTTTAAAACCCCAATCAATAACTTTTTGGCGTTATCGGTACCACATCCTGCTCCATAAAAATAAAGATGCGTTACATTCGGGCTATTTTCAACCAAAACGTCGCTTTTTTGGATGCGCTTGGCCAATTTGCTTTCACTTAAAATAGCAGGATTAAGGCCTTCTGTGCGAACCTTTTCCAATAGTTTATTTCCGTTATAATCTACAGCAATCCAATCGGATTTTGTAGAACCACTATCTACAATTAAAATCATAAGTATAAAGCTAAAAAGAAACTCCACAGCACTTAACGAAAAGTACTGCGGAGCTCATTATATTAAATAATCTTCAAATTAAATTTTACTAATGTGTTGAGCTAAGTCAATCAATTTAGTAGAGTACCCAAATTCATTATCGTACCAAGATACTAATTTAAGGAAATTATCATTTAAAGCAATACTTGCTCCTGCATCGAAAACACTAGTTAATGATTCTGAAACGAAATCTTGAGATACTACAGCCTCTTCAGTGTAACCAAGAACACCTTTTAAATCGGTTTCTGAAGCTTTTTTAAGCGCTGCTTTTACTTCATCCCAAGATGCTGATTTTTCAGTTCTTACGGTTAAATCTACAACAGATACATCTGGAGTTGGTACTCTAAATGCCATACCTGTTAATTTTCCGTTCAATTCTGGAATTACTTTACCTACGGCTTTAGCTGCACCTGTAGAAGAAGGAATGATGTTAGCCAATGCGCTACGACCACCTCTCCAATCTTTTCTTGAAGGACCATCAACAGTCATTTGAGTTGCTGTAGTAGCGTGAACGGTAGTCATTAAACCTTCAACAATACCAAAGTTATCGTTGATTACTTTAGCCAATGGCGCTAAACAGTTAGTAGTACAAGAAGCATTAGATACGATAGTATCAGCTGCAGTAATTTTGTCGTGGTTTACACCCATTACAAACATTGGAGCATCAGCAGAAGGAGCAGAAATAGCCACTTTCTTGGCACCAGCAGTAATGTGAGCTTGAGCTTTATCTAAAGTAGTGAAAATACCTGTACAATCTAAAACAACTTCAGCACCTACAGCATCCCATTTTAAATCTTCTGGGTTACGCTCTGCAGTGATACGGATTTCGTTTCCGTTTACTACTAAGTTTCCATCTTTGATATCAACAGTACCGTCAAAACGACCGTGTACTGAATCGTACTTCAATAAATATGCTAAGTGCTCAACGTCCAATAAATCGTTGATTCCTACTATTTCAATCTCTGGTCTAGAAGCTGCTACTCTAAAAGCAATTCTACCTATTCTTCCAAATCCGTTAATTCCAATTTTTAATTTTGACATAATCTTGTTTATAAATGTTAAGTGCTCATGATATCTGAGACACGCAATAATTCTAAGTTTATTTTAGTTTTTCCTTTGATGGCTTGCTCTAAAGGCGTTAGTTCCATTTTACTGTTTAGCAAACCAACCATGTAATTTGTTTCACCGTTCAATAAGGCTTCTACCGCTTTCACGCCCATTCTGCTCGCCAGTACGCGATCAAAACAAGATGGCGAGCCACCACGTTGCATATGCCCTAATACAGATACACGCACGTCGTAACCTTCCATGTTTTCGTCAACATAATCTTTTAACTGGAAGATATTTTTTCCAATTTTATCACCCTCGGCCACAATAACAATACTTGACGATTTTCCAGATTTTCTACTTTTATTTAAAGACTCTACTAAACGATCCAATCCTAAGTCTTCTTCGGGAATCAATATTTCCTCTGCTCCACCAGCTATTCCCGCGTTTAAAGCAATATGCCCCACATCGCGCCCCATAACTTCAACAAAAAACAATCGGTTATGCGAACTTGCCGTGTCTCGAATTTTATCAATGGCATCGACAACTGTATTCAAAGCCGTATCGAAACCTAAAGTATGGGTTGTTCCAAAAATATCGTTATCAATCGTACCGGGAATACCCATTACCGGAAAATCAAATTCTTGATTGAAAATAAGGGCTCCGGTAAACGAACCGTCTCCACCAATAACCACCAAACCATCAATTTTGGCATCCAATAAATTTTGGTAAGCTTGCTGGCGACCTTCTTTAGTTCTGAAACCTTGCGATCTTGCCGATTTCAACATGGTTCCTCCTTTGTTAATAATCCCCTTTACACTTCGGGCATCCAAACATTCAAAATCACCTTCAATCAACCCTTCGTATCCTCGATAGACTCCAAAGCATTCAACGCCATGATAAGCGCATGACCGTACAACAGAACGGATGGCTGCATTCATTCCTGGAGAATCTCCTCCCGAGGTTAATACAGCTAATTTTTTTATAGTTCCTGGCATTCGTATTTTTAAATTTTGAAGCGTAAAATTAATAAACTAATACCATATATCTAAAGCATTTTTAGCAATTTAATGCTTTTTTAAAACTACAACGTTTTAGTATTTCGATAATTGAGAATATAACAAAAAAACTTGTTATTCTTCGGGTGGTTTAACCGATATAAAATCAGGAAGGGCGGTGGTTTCTTCTTTTTCCGGCTGCTCTTCAAAAACCTCATCTTCCTCTTCCTTAGAATTGGCAAACAATTTTTGAAGTAGTTCTTTAAACGTATCGAAATCTACATTATACGACAATCCGACGCCCTGCGTATAACCAATGGCTTCACCAAAATTACGAATACTATTTTCCCTATTGAATACTTTCGCCGTTAAAGTGCCTTCTTCATTTAAAAGAAAATCGATTTCCACATCGCCCGCAACAACGGTTTCGGTAGCGCCACCAACAGGCACTCCCACTTTTCCATTTATCAATACCCGATCGCTGATTTGTGTTTGAAGCGTTACTCCAAAACGGTCGTCAGTTTGGTAATCGGGACGATTTTGACCAGCTTCGTAGTTCAACCCTATATTGATTTTACTATCACCACTGGTAAAAATACCATTTATAATACCGTTTAAACGTTCGGCAATGGTACCCGAAAAATTAAGCGCGTTCAAACCTCGCGAAAATGATCCTGTGGAAATTAAATACAATGCCTGATTTTGGCGATCATCAACCGATTCCAATCGGTACTGCAGCTCCGATTTTACGGTAGAATTCACATTAGGGAACTCGAAGGTGAAGTCTGGGTTGGGTTGCTCCAAATCGCCTGTAAGCTCAATATTAAGTTCAACCGGAATACTACGATTGATGGGATTATCCAATAAAGGCGATGGATTGGCTTGAGTTCGGTAAATGGCCAACATATCTATTTGGGCTTTCAACGGGTCGCCATCCCAGGCAATGGTTCCACCGGGCTGTACGATAAATTCCTTTTGAATCAATCCGCCATAAGCGAAATTATAAACCCCTTCGAATACGGCAAAATCGCCCCACATATCAAACTTGCCATTGGTATTTATCTCAACTAAAAGACCTCCGCGTCCGCGCCCTTTAAGGGAATGCCCCGTTTCTTTATCAATGATAATTTCTACTTCGGCATCTTCTGTAACATCAAGATCGAAGTCCATTTCCAAACCTTTAATTTCTTCAAAAACAATTTCGGTACCTTTCTTTTTCGCTTCTTTTTCTTCTTTGGTAATAAAATGGATATACGAGTTATCACCGAAGGATTCGGCATCCGTCAACGGAATTTTAAACACGGTGCCGCGTTTGGTTTCGCCCACCACACTTATTACCAACTGCTCGGTTGGGCCATTTAATCGAGCACGACCACCAATAAAACCAGTACCATAGTATAAAGCATCTTCAGTCTCTTTGGTATCTAAAACCAACAAGCGTGGCGTGTTAATTTCTAAATCCATGCTCCAATTGGAGAAATTAACGTGACTTAACGAACCACTTAAAGTTCCTTTTGAATCATATTTGGTATCGGTTAGTTTTATATTGTTGAAAATAAAGGTCTGCTCTTTTAAAGTGAGTGAGGCACTACTATTAAAATCGTAATCCACATTTAAATACGGTATGCCCAAACCACCTTTTTTAATGTTCAATTCGCCATCAATGTTAGGGCGTTTTAAATCGCCTCCCACATTTACATCTCCTGTAACCGTACCTCTAATATTGGTTAAAACGCCTTCCAGCAATGGGTTTAAGGGAAACAAATTAAAATCGTTAAAATTTAAAGCCACACTAATGTTGGCCTGTCTTCCAGCAACGCTAATATCGCCTTTTGCGGTGAACGATTTGGCCGTATCGTCTTTTATACTAGCATTAACCACATAGTTGGTAAGCGATTCGTTTCCGGTTACTGTAGCATCAAACGAACCCAGTAAAAAATCGTTTACGGTTAAATCATCAATCACTATGGACGAATTGGGCAAATAGCTACCGTTTTTCTGAAGGATATCCAATTTACCGTTAACATTTCCGGCAAGCGATAAACTATCGATATCTGGAGTAATCTTAGCTAAATCGACATTGGAAAAATCTAACTTTATATCCTTTTGGGTGGAATCCTTCAAAAAACCCGAAAGTTTGATTTCTTCGTTTTTATGATTAATTTTAAACTTGTTGATATCCAGTTTGGTCAACTTTTTATCGAAGGCTATTTTATGAAAACGGTCTTGCGCTTCATTGATGTACCACTTGTTGTTTTTTATGGTGACATCGGATTTTTTAAACCCAACCACCGACTCGTTTGCTTCATTTATAGTATGGTAAAAACTTAAATTGTAGCTATCGTTACCTCGTTTCCCTCCATTGAATTCCGATCGCATAAACAGTGTGTCATTTACGGTAACATTAATCAAATTGAAATCGGATACTTGGTAATATTTGGCATCCAAACTATCAATTTCCACATAGGTATTAAACAACGGGTTGTTATTGTCTACCTGGATTTCTATACCATCAGCGTAATAGTCCAACAATTTAATTTTGGGCGATTTAAAAGTGAGCTTAAAGCGTTCTTCTTCGCTTTCCACCCTTCCGCGGATAAAGGTGTTTTTACCCAATTCGATATCGGGGAATATCACCTCGACAATTTTGTTATATATTTTAAAATTGAAATCGACGCTCTGATTTGTTTTTACTTCGTGCGGAATGTAATTGGTATAAATATGCCCTATGGAATTTTCGAATAGCTTTTTAATATCTTTTACAAGGAACTTGCCATACAGACTGCCATCGATAATATCGGGCGAGTTGAATTCTACAGATCTTATATCGCCATCAAACCGAGACGAAATATCAAACTTATCGAAATAATAAGTGTCATGTTCATTTCTGTAAACCGTATTGGTAAATGTTAATTTTCCGTAAGCATCGTCAAGGCCACTACTGTTCATATTCATTTTTACACGGCTGGTCAATACCGAAATACTATCCTGCTTCACAAAATTGAGCGTGTTTAAATCGGCGTGATCTATCACGGCCTCGAAGTCGTATTTTTTAACCGCTTCGGAAAAATCTACCAAACCGTTAAAGTTTAATTTTAAATTTTTGTCATTCACCATTAAGTTTCCGTCAAAAATCTTGTTCATGATGTTTCCAGCCACCTTGATGTTTTTGTAATTGTAATTGTTATAACTCACTTCAAAAACATCACCTTTTACTTGAGTATCGATAGTTTCGGCCACGAAGCCTTTTCCGTTTACATCAAAATCCAAAGAACCTTGGCCAATGGTAGGGTCGTTTAAAAACGTTCCAAAATCAAAGGCTTCAAAAACAATATTACCCTTATAATCGGCATTATCGATATCGTTTATTTTAGTGATTTCTAAATTAGAATTCACCATTCCCAATTCGGTGTCAATTTTAATATCGGCCAAAACGGTCGATTCTGTTACTTGCGAGTTTCCCACAATAGTGAATTGCCCCAAACGCTCGAACGACGACGGAATGGCATCGCCCAAAACATTGGGCAACAAGTCTTTTAAATCGTTGTACGTTGACGACAAATTCCAAAAATCACCGTTCATATAGAAATTGCCCGGCTCTTTGTTCAACAGGTTTTTAAATTTTATATCGCCATAAACCAGTGTCCTGGAGCTGGTGGTCAATCTTAAATTGTCGGCTTTTAAATCATTTAAGGTTCCCGACAGGTTTACACTAAACCGAGCGGTTTGATTTTTCCCAAACTCGTTGTAAAAGGTGTTGAGCTCATCCAAAAAAACCGAGGAATCTTTGAAATTGGCCGTAACCTGTACCTTATCTTCAAAAAACTGCAGATCTTCCCTTTTATATGAAAATTTTAAATCGCCCTTTAAAATAGAGCCCGGTGTTTTTACTTCCAAATCCTCAAACGTCATATCGGTTAAGGTATAGCTGAAATTGGTCATGAGGTTTTTAACCACCACACCCCTGCTGTCTTCAAAAGACAAAGTGTTAATTCTGGCGCTTACATCGCTCCCGTTAATTAAAAAATTGGTGGCATTGATGTTCAAATCGTTAAAATGAAGTCGCTCTAGAGTTTCCCGATTTTCGTCTGATAACAAAAAAATACTATTATTAATCGAAACATCGCTTGACGATAGCAAAAAACTGCTCTTTTCGGTTCTAGGATTGTCGCTTTCAAACTTTCGGACAAAAACATCTAAATTAGTTTCAGCTTCCTCCTTATAGGTTTTTATATTAAAAAACAGCTCCTCAACATCAATATCGCCAAACGCCAAGTTACTATTGGCCAGGTTGGTAAAACTTAAAATAGACGTATTCAGTTCTTTGATGCTTATTAACGTATCCTGCTTGTAATCTTCAATGTAAATGTTTTTTAGTTCTACATCGCCATTAAACTGCATGCTTACCCCGCCAATATTAATATTGGTTTTAAATTCTTCGTTTAAACGCTTGGTAGCATAGCGACCTAAATTAGTTTGGACAAAGGGAATAGAAAGCACCAACACCAAAATGATGAACAGCAAAAGCAAAATGCCAATGATTTGTGATATTATTTTCAGAATTTTTTTGATACGAACAAGCTTATAAGTTTGTTAAGAATCTTTTACTTTTGCACCTACGAATACCTTAATGCGAAAGCCAGTTATTCGTTTTCAAAATTAACAATTATTGTGCCTAATTTTTACTAATGTCTTCACAAAATATTTATATCCTCGGAATTGAGTCTTCATGCGACGATACTGCCGCTTCCGTAATGCATAACGGCAAAATTTTGAGCAATGTTATAGCCAACCAAAAAATACACGAAGAATACGGCGGCGTAGTGCCCGAACTGGCTTCGCGCGCGCACCAACAAAATATCGTTCCGGTGGTACACCAAGCGCTAAAAAAAGCCAATGTTACCAAAGAACAGCTTAACGCCATTGCCTTTACACGTGGCCCAGGTTTAATGGGCAGTTTGCTTGTTGGTACCTCGTTTGCCAAATCTTTGGCTTATGGGTTGGATATTCCACTGATTGACGTCAACCACATGCAAGGCCATATTTTGGCGCATTTTATTGATGAAGAAGGTTACGAAAAACCACCGCTTCCGTTTTTGGCCATGACCATTTCTGGCGGGCACACCCAAATTGTAAAAGTGAACGATTATTTCGACATGGACGTGATTGGCGAAACCATTGACGATGCCGTGGGCGAAGCCTTCGATAAAAGCGGAAAAATTTTAGGCTTGGGCTACCCTGCTGGCCCCGAAATTGATAAACGGGCTAAATTGGGTAATCCGAAAGCCTTTAAGTTTACCAAACCTAAAGTGGACGGACTCAACTTCAGCTTTTCCGGATTAAAAACGGCCATTCTATATTTTGTACAAAAGGAAACCAAGGCCAACCCAAATTTTGTTGAAGAAAACCTAAACGATATTTGTGCCTCGATACAACACACCATCATCGGTATTTTAATCGACAAGCTGAAAAAAGCCTCTAAAGAAACGGGCATTAAGCATATTGCTATAGGCGGTGGGGTTTCGGCAAACTCCGGAATCCGACAGGCTTTAAAGGACGGCGAGAAAAAATTTGGATGGACCACCTATGTGCCTAAATTTGAATTCACCACCGATAATGCCGCCATGATTGCCATTGTGGGCCATTTAAAATATTTGCAGGAAGATTTTGCTGAACAGGATGTAGTAGCCTCGGCACGTTTGAAGATTTAGTTTTTCAGAATTATAATTGTCATTCTGCCGAAATTGTTTGAGCATATCGTAAAAAACCAAGTTATAAACAATACATTCTTAAAAACTTATTTTTTATTGAAAGGATTGGTGCTTCATTAGGTTTAAATTTGAAAATGAAATTAAAAACCTACTTTTATGACACACAAATTACTTACCCTATTTTTACTGTTAACATCACTGTTTTCAACGGCGCAAACTTCAACTGAAAACGATTTAGCTTCCATTGAAACGCCCGAACAGATTGAACATTTTTTAGCCACAAAAAATTCAAAAGACAACAAATTAATCACCTTCAACGAAGAAAAACACAAAACCATTCTGGCCAACGCCCTTTTTAAACTGGGTAAAGGTGGCACGCACGTTAACGAAAGTGAATTTGAAAAGACCTATTACAAAGTAGTTGAAAAGACCTCGAAAACTTATTACCGCGCCTCGTATATTTATTTGGATGGCACGAAATACGACACCAAAAGCATCAATGCACTAAGGGATAGAATTATCGCCAAATACCACAATGGTGCACCTTTCGATTTTTTGGCCAAGCAATATTCCATGGACCAAAATGCACAAAAAGGTGGCGATTTAGGTTGGTTTGCAAAAGGCGATTTACACCCCGATTTTGAAACCGAAATACTAAATGCCAACCACCCCATAAATGAGGTTTTCACTATTGATATTCCGAAAAATAATTGGTATTATGTCGCGGTTATCACGCATGAACATAAAGACATATCGGAAATTGAAGTTTTAAAAATTGTGGAACCTAAATAACAATGCAACTTTTTTACAGTCCAAATATTGACGACAACAGTACCAGCTTTACTTTCGACAAAGACGAAAGTCGGCACATTGTAAAAGTGCTCCGAAAATCGGTTGGCGACACATTAAAAATAACCAACGGAAAGGGTTGGCTGTTCACTGCCGAAGTGGCCGTGCCCAACATTAACAAATGTTTGGTAAATATCATTTCGAAAACGTTTCAACCTAAAAAAGATTACAAATTGCACTTAGCCGTAGCTCCCACCAAAATGAACGACCGCTACGAATGGTTTTTGGAAAAAGCCACCGAAATTGGCATCGATAGCATCACGCCCATTATTTGCGACCACAGCGAACGCAAAGTTATAAAACCCGAACGGTTTGAGCGTATTTTACAATCGGCCATGAAACAATCGCTGAGTTGCTATTTACCAAAATTAAATGACGCCATGCCATTCAAAAGTTTTATGGAACAGGAGTTTTCGGGTAATTTGTTTATTGCCCATTGCGAAGAAACCGACAGAAAATCCTTGAAAAGTCAGTTGAAGCCTAATACCAATGTTACCATTTTAATTGGTCCAGAAGGCGATTTTTCTACGAGTGAAATTGAAACGGCCATTAAAAACCATTTTATTCCTGTAACTTTGGGCGACACCCGATTGCGCACCGAAACGGCCGCTATTGTAGCTTGTCATTCGGTGGCTTATACTAATGAAGGGCACAATGAGTAATTCACTTTAAACATGAAACAGGTCTTTTCGATTTTCTTTTGTCTATTTTCATTTTTCGTCTTCAGTCAAAATCTGGCGGTTTTAAAATATAAGGGTGGCGGCGATTGGTACGGCAACCCCACGGCTTTGCCCAATCTTATCGCGTTTTGCAACCAAAACATCAACACGCAAATCAATCCGAAACCCGAGACTGTTGAAACGGGAAGCTCCGATATTTTTCAGTATCCGTTTTTGCACATGACAGGTCACGGCAATGTGTTTTTCAGTGAAACCGATGCCGAAAATTTGCGAAATTATTTACTCTCTGGCGGATTTTTACATATCGATGACAACTATGGCATGAAACCTTACATCACCAAAGAGTTAAAAAAGGTTTTTCCCGAAAAGGAATTAATCGAATTGCCCCTTAACCACCCCATTTTTAGCACAGCATTTAAGTTCCCCGAAGGATTGCCGAAAATACATGAACACGATGGCAAACGCCCGCAAGCTATGGGCATTTTTGTTGAAACCCGACTGGTGTTACTTTTCACTTACGAAAGCGATTTGGGCGACGGATGGGAAGACCCCGAAGTACACAACGACCCTGCCGAAGTTCGCGAAAAAGCCCTAAAAATGGGGGCCAATATTGTAAAATTTGCTTTTGAAAATTAAATGGTTCTCGCAAAGACACAAAGACGCGAAGCGAAGCCAAAAACTGTGAATTGTTTACTGCAAACTGCCAACTAAAATGCAACTCACCCACTACAATACCCACTTTAAAAATCGTACTTTTCCAATTACCTTGGTTTGCGACAACGTTACCAACGCCCCCAATATTGGAAGTTTGTTCAGAATTTGTGACGCCTTTGGTGTTGAAAAACTTATACTTTGCGGCGAAGTGTCTTTAGGACGAAAAATGGCCAAAACCTCGCGCGCCACAGAAAAATATGTGAATTTTGAAATTCAAAAATCTGCCTCAAAAGTGGTTGAAACGTTAAAGCAGAGCGGCCACCAAATTATAGCTTTAGAAATTACCAATTCCAGCTCGCCCATTCACACCTTTAATTTTTCAACAAAACAACCTATTGCGCTCGTTATAGGCGATGAGAATTTCGGAGTTTCGGAGGATATTTTACAACAATCGGATGCTGTTATCCACATCGAGATGTTCGGGCAAAACAGTAGCATGAATGTGGTACAAGCTACTAATATTGCACTTTACGAGCTTACCAAGCAACTCGTTTAATGATGCAACTGCTTAAATTATCGGATTAGACACCTTCAAATTTACGTTTAGAAAGATTAATGCGACATACTTCACCGATAAGCACAAATTATTATATTTACTAAATGAACTCCAACACTATTTCCAACGGTATTTTAAAAGCGGTGAGCATTATTTTGGGCATAGCCTTACTCTTGTATTTTTTATACCAAATACAATCGGTTATTGGCTACATTGCCATTTCGGCGGTTATTTCGCTAATTGGCCGCCCCATTGTGCTCTTTTTAGAACATAAGCTAAAATTTAAAAACACCATTGCTGTTGTTGTTACTATGGTTGTTTTGTTAAGCCTTTTTATAGGATTGGCAGGTCTATTTATTCCTCTTGTCATTAAGCAAGGGCAAAACCTTTCGCTATTGAATATTGAAGAATTGCAGCAAAATATTGAAAATTTATATGCTGAAATTATCCAATATTTTGATTTGTACCATATTGACGTGGAGCAATCCCTAAAAGAATCTGATTTACTATCGAAAATAGACTTTGCCCTAATCCCCAATTTTTTAAACAACATAGTTAGCGGTTTGGGCAGTTTTAGTATTGGATTGTTTTCGGTGCTTTTTATATCATTTTTCTTTTTAAAAGACAGCCGATTGTTCGAAAATGGCATCCTCACGTTTATTCCAGACAGCAAGGAATCCCGTTGGAAAACGTCATCTAACCAAATCAAGGATTTATTGTCTCGGTACTTCGTGGGTCTCATTCTTCAGATTTTCGTGATATTTATAATTTATACCATCGGCCTGCTGATCATCGGGGTTGAGAACGCCATTGTTATTGCTTTTTTGTGCGCTTTGTTGAATTTAATTCCATACGTTGGTCCGCTAATTGGAGGTATTTTAATGACTGTTTTAACCATGACCAGTCATTTGGGCGAAAGCTTCAGCGATGTTATACTGCCCAAAACGTTTTGGGTTCTCCTTGTTTTTGCCATTGGCCAATTAGTCGATAATTTTGGAAGCCAACCCATCATTTTTTCAAAAAGTGTAAAATCGCACCCGCTGGAAATCTTTTTGGTGATTTTAATTACCGGGATTTTATTTGGCGTCATCGGACTCATTATCGCGGTACCTGCATACACCGCCATAAAAGTGATTTTAAAAACTTTTTTATCGGAAAACAAAATCGTAAAAAAACTCACCAAAGATTTATAATTTCTTTTGAATCCTGCCCTTTTAAATACTGAAATACAAGAATTTATTTCCCATAATTTCAATTCTGATGTCGCCGCTATTCTACTGAAAGGCACACCCTTCCCTGAATTGGAAACCAAAGACATCATTGAGCAAATTGAAGCTAAAAAGCGTTGCCAAAAAAAACTGCCCACTTGGTTCACAACCGAAAACATTTATTACCCCAACAAACTGAATATTGAACAAACCTCTTCTGAAATTACGGCCGAATACAAATCGCGATTAATGGATGGGCACTCCATTATCGACCTCACCGGTGGCTTTGGGGTAGACTGTTTCTATTTTTCAAAACGCTTTAAAACGGTGGTGCATTGCGAAATTAACGAAAGCCTCTCCAAAATCGTTTCGCATAACTATAAAAAGCTACAGGTTGAAAATATTACAACCATAAATAATGATGGTATTGCATATTTAAAATCTGCGAAAAACAACTTCGACTGGATTTACGTCGACCCCTCGAGACGTCACGATACTAAAGGCAAAGTCTTCTTTTTAAAAGACTGTTTGCCCAATGTACCCGAACATATCGATGCACTTTTTGAATGCACCAACCACATTATGATAAAAACATCGCCGCTGCTTGATTTTTCGGTGGGTATCGGCGAGTTAAAACACGTAAAAACCATCCATGTGGTAGCTGTAAATAACGAGGTAAAAGAACTTCTGTGGATATTGGAAAAAAACTATTCTGACCAAATAACCATTGAAACGGCAAATCTCAAAAAAGAAAACAACGAACACTTTTCTTTTATTTTTGAAGATGAAAAGGGAGCTGTTTCAACTTATAGCGCCCCCCTTTCCTATCTTTATGAACCCAATAGCGCCATTTTAAAATCGGGTGGCTTTCATTCAATAGCAAACCAACTTGGTGTTTTCAAACTTCACCCGCATTCGCATCTCTACACCAGCGAACAATCTGTTGATTTCCCCGGAAGGTTTTTTAAAATTGAAAAGTGCTTGGCTTACAACAAAAAGGAACTGAAAAAACTAGGCATTAGCAAAGCAAATATCACCACACGGAATTTTCCAGAAACGGTGCAGCAAATCCGAAAAAAATTCAAAATAAAAGACGGCGGCGGCACTTATCTGTTTTTTACCACGGATACCAACGAGCAAAAAATAATTTTAGTTACCAGTAAAATATGACGGTTGAAGATTTAATTGGAGAATACAGCATTGTGGGCAAAAATCAAGAGTTGGAAGCCACTCAATACAGTGGCACACTAAAACTTACGCTTAACGAACACCACCGAATTGAAGCCGTTTGGACCATTGGTAGCGACCAAAAACAATTTGGCACGGGCTTTTTTAAAAACAACATTTTGGTCATAAATTTTTACTATAAAGCCGAACATTCCATTTTTAAAGGCGTGGCTGTTTACAAATGCCTAACCAAAGATGTCTTAGAAGGCTTTTGGTCTGAAAAATATGGCGACCCTAATTTTATTGGTGAAGAATATTGTTTTAGGAAAGGCAGCCGTAAAGAAGCTTTAAACTAGCTTCGCGGTTTATTCAATTGCCTATCGTACATAACGATGCTACCAGCTACCGCAACATTCAGGCTTAATTCCGATTTAAATTTCACTAAAAAATGAGATTTTTCAATAGCCTGCTTAGAAAGCCCGTGGTCTTCTGCTCCCAACAAATAAACGCATCGTCTGGGGTGATGAAAGTGCTCTAAATCTTCGGCTTTATCATCCAATTCCACCCCCACTATTCTAGCTCCTTTGGGCAGGTTATTAAAAAATTCCTCAAACGTTTCATAATGAAAATAAGGCATCGCCTTTACGGCATTGTGCGTATCGCAAGCTTGTTTAGCATATCGATTACCGATAGTAAAAATAAAACTAGCGCCTAAATTTTGCGCCGAACGCCAAAGTACCCCCAAATTTTCTGGGGTTTTACCATTTTGAATACCAATACCGAAAAACTCGTTTGTAAAATTATCGTTCATAGGTTGGCAAAAATAGCAAAGATTTGAAAAGCCCCCATTTTATTCAAAAAGAAGTTGATAAAATGAGGGCTATCCAGATTAAATAAATTCATCAAAACTCGAAACATTAAAGTTTTAAAGAGGTTTATGTTATCCAATCGAAATGACAAAAAATGTAATTTTTCAATAAAATTATTTTGAAACTTTTATGCATCCATGGGCACTTCAACAGCAACAAATTGAGAAGGTTTGTTCGCTTTAATTTCAATTTTTGACACTTCTGAAACTCCAATGGCATCCCTGGAATGCAAAACGGTTCCTGCCACTTCAACTTCCCCTTCTACCAAGAAAATGTAAAGTCCGTTGGCTTCGTTTTTCAGCTTGACTTCAATTGATTTTTCTGCATCCAAATCACTTCGGTAAATATAAGCCTGTTGACTAATAGGCAGCGCGTTGCCTTCCAATTTATCTTTTGGGGCCACTACAGTTTGTAAACGGTTTTTCTGTGCTTCCCAATCAAATTTACGCTGTTCGTAATTTGGGGTTACGCCTTTTTCTTCGGGAATAATCCATATTTGAAGAAAGTTGACTTCATCGGTTTGGCTATCGTTAAACTCAGAATGTGTTAGCCCGATTCCGGCACTCATTACCTGCACCTCACCCACTTCAATGGCGCGTTTATTGTCCATGCTATCTTTATGCGATAACGCGCCTTTCAACGGAATAGAAATGATTTCCATATTTTGGTGCGGATGGGTTCCAAAGCCCATTTTAGGTTGTACCACGTCGTCGTTTAACACCCGTAGAACTCCAAAATTCATCCGTTCGGGATTTTGGTATCCTGCAAAACTAAAGGTGTGGTGGGATTTTAACCAACCGTGGTTGGCAAATCCGCGTGTATCTGATTTATGGATTACTTTTTTCATATTTTCAACTTTTTACTTTTTTAATTTACTGGAAGAAACCCCATTTTACCCGATTGAAAATCGCGCATGGCTTCTAAAATTTCGGTTTGGGTGTTCATAACATAAGGCCCGTAGGTTGCCACGGGCTCGTTAAATGGTTCGCCCGACACCACTAATAATTTAGAGTCTGCTTTCGCTTTAATTGAAAAGCCGTCACCATCGCGATTAAATTCCAAAATTTGGTTATCGTCAAGTTTCACTTCTTCCGTTGAGTTAACCACCACATTTCCGCTTAACAAATACACCAAAGCATTATGTGACTGTGGAATATTGATGGTTGTTTCCCCTCCAGATTGGGCTTCTAAAACAAAGGCATTCACAGAAGTTTGTGTTTTTATGCGTCCGTAAACACCGTTTAATTCACCGGCAACAATTCTAACATTTACTTTTTCGTCTTTAGAGGTTACCACCCTAAATTCATTATGCTTAATATGTTGGTAAGCCGCGGGAATCATCTTTTTTTCGGCAGGCAAATTCAACCATAATTGGATGCCTTCAATATACCCGCCCTGTTTCACGAAATCTTTAGTTGGTGCCTCGACATGAATAATTCCGCGTCCAGAAGTGGTCCATTGCACATCGCCCGCTTTCACCACGCTCTCGTTTCCCAACGAATCGCGATGTAATTGTTCACCTTGAAACAAAAAGGTAATCGGTTCGAAACCCCGGTGTGGATGTGGACCTAAATCGAACGGATTATGTACCTCAGAAATATGATAAGGCCCATAATGGTGTAACAAAATAAAGGGATCTACCATATCAATTTTTCTGGTGGGCAACGGTTGTCTTAACCTAATATCGCCCATATTAACAAAATGGCTGGGGCCAATGTTTTTAATTGTATTTAGTTTCATTTTAAAATCCTTTCTTTTTATTTTCCATGGAAAATATTTAATTAAAAAAATGTTATCGCATTTTATCTAGCAATCGGCTCAACTCTGCCGCTTCATCATCACTAAGGTTTTCCAATAATTTACTGTTGAAATTATCTGGAATTTTCTCTAAAAGCGCCAAGCCTTCTTTTGTGATTGCAATTTTTACAATGCGTCTGTCGTGTTCACATGGGAGGCGTTCAATTAAATTTTTGGCGCAAAGCTTATCCATTAACCTTGTGGCATTTGGAGCGCGCTCAATCATACGATTTTTAATGGTTTGTACATTCAAAGGCTCACTGGCTCCGCGTAAAATACGAAGGATGTTATATTGCTGCGGTGAAATTCCAAAAGGTTTAAAAAACTCGTTTTGGTAGCCAGTTATCCAGTTGGCCGTATACACAATATTTATTAACGCCTTTACGTGGTTATTTTCAAATTTTGAATTGATATCTTTTGCTAGGTCTCCCATGTTTTTTTAATAATTTATTGTTGCCTATTATTTATAAAGCACATCGTGATATTCTGATTTTTTCTTAAAAACAGCATTTGCAAACGGACACAATGGTAAAATTTTTATTTGCTTTCCGCGCGCGTACTGTACCGCTGTTTCCACTAATTTATAACCAATGCCTTGTCCTTTTAAGCCAGCGTCGACCTCCGTATGATCAATAATCATTTTTTCCTCTCCGGCCATGCTATAGGTCATTTCGGCTTTTGTTTCTCCATCTATTTCAATGTAAAACTGACCTTTATTTTTATGATGCCTGTGTTGTACTTGCATGCTCTAAACGCTTTTCAAATTCTGAAACTGCTTTTTTCAATTCAGAATCCAATTCCTTGTTAATCAGTTTACCGTCCGAAAAGTTTTCCTTAAAGTTCGGCAACGAAAACACGCCAGTAATCTCGGCATTGTGGTACGGAAACCTATTTTGCGCAACGCTTAAAACTGAAGCCCCACCCCTACCTCCTGGTGATGCAGCCATGAGCAGCATGGGTTTCCCGAAAAAGGTTTTACTTTCTATTCTCGACATCCAGTCGAAAATATTTTTAAAGACCGTAGAATACGCTCCATTATGCTCTGCCAATGAAAGCACAATACCCTGAGAAGACTTTATCAGATTTAAAAATTTATGGGCATTTTCTGGAATTCCTTTTTCGTTTTCTAGATCTACGCCAAAAACAGGCAACTCAAAATCGTTTAAGTCCAAAACTTCAACCGTGGCATCATCGAGTAAACCCGAGGCATAAGTCACCAACTGTTTGTTAATCGAATTCTTACTGTTACTCCCTGCAAATGCAATAATCTTTTTCATATCTAATAATTTGATAGCTCAAAAGTACAAAATAAAAATTTATTTTCCAAGGAATATATTTCCATGTAATATTATTTAGTATTTCATTAACATTATCCAATAAAAAAAATGGAAACTTTTGTACTTTAGCGACAAACTAGGACTACATGGATATCAACTTCAACAAGAACGAAGATCATAACAAACTTTTGGTTTCAGAACTTAAAAGACGTTTAGCAAAAGTAAGTTTAGGGGGCGGAAAAAACCGAATAGAAAAACTGCACAGCAAAGGTAAAATGACTGCCCGCGAACGCATTGATTTTCTGTTGGATGATAATAAAACAGCTATTGAAATTGGTGCTTTCGCTGGTGAAGACATGTACAAAGAACACGGCGGTTGCCCCTCCGGCGGTGTGGTAGTTAAAATGGGGTATGTAAAAGGAAAACAATGTATTGTTGTTGCCAATGATGCTACCGTTAAGGCCGGAGCCTGGTTTCCCATTACCGGAAAAAAGAATTTACGCGCACAGGAAATAGCCATTGAAAACCGATTACCCATTATTTATTTGGTCGATTCGGCGGGTGTCTATCTGCCCATGCAAGATGAAATTTTCCCAGACAAAGAACATTTCGGTCGTATTTTTAGGAACAATGCTATTATGAGCAGTATGGGCATTACCCAAATTGCAGCCGTTATGGGCAGTTGTGTGGCCGGCGGCGCCTATTTACCTATTATGAGCGACGAGGCTTTAATTGTCGATAAAACCGGTAGTATTTTCTTGGCCGGAAGTTATTTGGTAAAAGCTGCTATTGGCGAAACCATTGATAACGAAACTTTAGGCGGAGCTACCACCCACTGCGAAATTTCAGGAGTTACCGATTATAAAGCGAAGGATGATAAAGACGCCTTGACTACCATAAAAAATATTATGGATAAAATTGGGGATTTTGATAAGGCCGGTTTTAATCGCTCCGAAGCCAAAAAACCCATTGAAAAACCTGAAGAAATTTATGGTATCGTTCCTAAATCGAGAGCCGACCAATACGATATGTATGAAGTTATAAAACGATTGGTTGATAACAGCGAGTTTGACGAATACAAGGCCGGATACGGACAAACTATTATTACCTGTTACGCCAGGATTGATGGCTGGGCAGTAGGTATTGTGGCCAATCAACGTAAACTCGTAAAAACTAAAAAAGGCGAAATGCAATTTGGCGGTGTTATCTATAACGACAGTGCCGATAAAGCCACCAGATTTATTGCCAATTGTAACCAAAAGAAAATCCCATTAGTGTTTTTACAAGATGTTACGGGGTTTATGGTGGGCAGTAAAAGCGAACATGGCGGCATAATAAAAGATGGTGCTAAAATGGTAAATGCCGTGAGCAATTCGGTTGTACCCAAGTTTACCATTGTGATTGGGAACAGTTACGGCGCTGGAAATTATGCCATGTGCGGAAAAGCATATGATCCCAGGCTGATTGTGGCTTGGCCTAGTGCTGAACTGGCCGTTATGAGCGGAAATTCGGCCGCTAAAGTATTACTGCAGATTGAAAAAGCCTCGTTGGAAAAACAAGGTGAAAAAATAACCAAAGAAAAAGAAGCCGAACTGTACGACAAAATAAAAAGCCGATACGACAACCAAGTATCGCCATATTACGCTGCAGCTCGAATCTGGACTGATGCTATTATCGACCCGTTGGATACACGAGCGTGGATAAGCATGGGTATTGAAGCAGCCAATCATGCTCCTATTGAAAAGCCTTTTAATATGGGCGTGCTTCAGGTGTAATTTCCAAAACTGACCATTTTTTCGTATCTTATGTATTGAAAACCAACAACTTTTCAATCATGGATACAATAAAAACCCTAAATAAGTGGGCCAACCGCCATACTTATTTGCCCATTGATCTGTTACGTATTGTACTCGGTGGCTTTTTATTTTTTAAAGGCATCGATTTTATGTCGAATAGCGCCATGCTCATGGAGCTTTTTAAGCCCATGCAAAATATGGCGGGCGGTATGATTATGGTACACTACGTTGCGCCAGCACACCTTATTGGCGGGCTCTTAATTGCTTTTGGATTGTTAACCCGCTGGGCTATTTTAGGACAGTTACCTATCTTAATAGGCGCCATACTTATTAATTTTGTGGGAGAAATGCATTCTGGAAATTTAGTTCTGGCCTTAACAACACTTTTAGTTTGTGCTTTCTTTTTAGTTTATGGCTCCGGAAAACACTCTTTAGACTACTATTTTAAAATGCAGAAATAAACAAAAAAACGAGCGACTTTATTGCCGCTCGTTTCTGCTTTAATCATCGTTATTGGAAAGAAACACTGCTTTATTTTATATCTGTTGAAAAGGGAAACAATAATTGCATACCCTTTTTTTCAGACATAGATTTAATCTCTTTTAAAGCCTTATAATTTTCCTCTCCCAACTCTTCCTTTAGAATGGTTTCTTTTGTTTTTATCACCCCGAATTTTTCCAACATCTCGTCCAGATTTTTTTTGAACACGGGCAATTCCTTAATTTGATAGTCTTGAATTTCGGCGGCTTCGGCAGCGTGCTGTAAAGCCACATCAAGCCCACCCAACTCATCTACCAAACCAATATTCAGAGCATCGGTTCCCGTCCAAACCCGGCCTTGGGCAATGGCTTCCACTTCATCTAAAGTCATTTTTCTTCCTTGGGCAACACGATTGGTAAACAATTCATAAATATCTAAAATACCTTCCTTTATAAATTTACGTTGTGTTGAATTTAGCGGTTCGAAAAAACTGTAAGTTACCGCATTGGCGTTGGTTTTTACCTGTTCTGCATTTATACCCAAATTATCGGCCAACTGCTTGCCATTAGGCAACACACCAAACACACCAATACTTCCCGTAATAGTGGTGGGTTCGGCAATAATGTAATCGGCATTACAGGCCATGTAATACCCTCCCGATGCTGCAAAATCGCCCATTGAAACAATTACCGGTTTTACTTTTTTGGTCAATGTAATCTCACGCCAAATAAGCTCACTCGCCAATGCACTGCCTCCAGGTGAATTGATGCGAAGCACCACGGCCTTAACATTATCGTCTTCTCTGGCCTCTACCAAAGATTTCCCCATGGTTCCTTGACCAATAGCGTTTTCGTCGCCTTCACCGTAAATAATATCGCCCTCGGCATAAATTACGGCTATTTTATCCTTTTTATATCTATTAACCTTGTTTGCAGCAAAACGAGCATAATCGCGAATTGTAACCGATGGTAATTCTTCATCGATGTTAATTCCAACCGCACGTTTTATACCGTTCATGTACTCATCGTAATAACCAATTTTATCTACCAATTTAGTTTCTAAAGCCATTTCAGGATTTCGGGCCAATAGACTATCGGCGATAATATTTAACCGCTCTTCCGAAATGTTTCTGCTCGACGAAATATCGCTTTTCATTTCTCCCCAAAGCGAGCTTAAATATGCCGAAATTTGTTCACGATTATTATCGCTCATTTCGTTATCTAAAAATGGTTCAACAGCACTTTTGTACTTGCCTAAACGAACCACTTCCATTTTAAGCCCCGTTTTTTCCTGAAAATCTTTAAAATATAAACGCTCTGAATACAGGCCCTTAAATTCCATCATTCCCACTGGGTTGATATAAATAGTATCGGCCACCGAACTTAAATAGTAGTCTTTTTGGGTATAAATATCGGAATACGACACTATGAATTTTCCAGATTCCTTAAACTTGAGCAGTGCGCCACGAAGGGCTTTGGTTTGCGAAATACCGGCATCGATAAAATTATTATCAATGGAAATGCCTTTTATTTTATCGTCTGTTGCAGCATAATTTATAGCGTCAATAAGATTGAATAATCCGTTTTTATCGTGTTCGTTTAAAAACGGGTATTCTTCAAATTCTATTTTCCCTGCATAATCCTTAATAGGGAAATCCAATCTCAATTCGAGTACCGAATTAGGTTTTACTTTTACGGTTTCATTAGGGTCGGCACCAAAAAGTGCGCCCAAAACAAGTAATCCGAAAAAACAAAGTGTTACAAACACTATTATCCCGACTACAGTGGCCAGCACGCGTTTTAAAAAATTCATAATTAATATTTTTTAGTAAGTTGCAAAAATAGCCGAAACGTTACGCCAAATCTATAAATTTAACAGTTCCAGTGTTTTTTCCCTATGGATTTTCCCCGACGAGGTTTGCTTAAACTTGGGCACGGTAAGCACCTCTTTGGGCTTTTCGTATTTATCCAACACATCAAAAATAGCGGGGTCTAGATTATTCTCTTTGGCCTCTAAAACCAACACCAGTTTTTCACCCAATGTGTCATCTGGTTTTGAAGCTATAAAAAACTCGCCCGGTATCTTGCTTTGCAACTTTCGTTCAATTTGCTCTGGAAATAATTTTATCCCCCCCGAATTAATAACATTATCATACCTACCCAACCATTCAAAACAGGTGTTGGAATGAATTTTTACAATATCGTTAGTAACAATTTTTTCTTCGGAAAGATGTGGAGCCTCGATTACCAAACAGCTTCTGTCGTCGGTTGAAACGGTAATATCGGGCAATGTATTAAAATATGAGGTTTCTAACGATTCGCCCGCCTTAAAATTATTCAACTTTTTAACCGCAATATGCGAAACGGTTTCGGTCATACCATAAGTTTCATAAACCAATGGCTTTTTATCCTTTATCATTTCAATGATTGGCTTTGATACCATACCACCACCAACAATAGCAACTCGTATACTTTGCAAATACTTGGCAAAGTTTTTTAACTGCATGGGTGTAAAGGCACAAAAATCATAATCTTTTTCGTAGTCGATTAGTGGTAACGCTGCTGGCTCGGTCATATCGAGCTCCAAGCCCAACATAATGGCCCTAACAATCATCATTTTGCCTGCAATAAAATTGGAAGGCAAGCAATTCAGCACCTTATCCCCTGGTTGCAGATTGAAAAAATCGCCCGTTGCAATCGCCGAATTGACCATTGCCTGCTTCTTTATTTTTATTTGCTTAGGCTTTCCGGTAGAACCCGATGTTTTTACTACAACATGGTCATGCTGATCTAGCCAATCCAACAAAAAATTCCCTAAATCTTGTTGATAGGGCAAACCCTCTTTCACATAACTGTAGGCCACTTCCATAAGCTCGTCGTACTTGTAACTTAGGCCATCCAGTTTAAACTTTAAATGTACGTTGGTGTAATGTGGTATCATATTATTCTAAAATTTTATTTTCTTTGGGCGGTTCAACAACGGTTCCTAATAACTTTTCTTTCCAATTATTCCATTTATATCGTTTTGAAAGAATGAAAATCAAAATAGGAAAAACTACAAATACGGGCACAAAAATTTCAGCTATGGCCATTTCGGAAGGATCGGACAAATCTTTTAAAATAGAATGCGTTTGGAACGCTGTCCAATCGGCCGTAACCAACAATGCTGTAAACAAATTATTTGCTGCATGAAAGCCCAAGGCCAGCTCCAAACCTTCATCCATCAAGGTAATAACCCCTAAAAACAATCCAGTACCGATGTAATAGACCATAATAATATAACCCAGCTTTTCTACCTCAGGATTGGCAATATGCATTAAACCGAAGCCTATTGAGGTTATTAGCAAGGGCACCCATTTAGTCTTAAAAACAACACCAAGCCCCTGCATTAAGTACCCTCTAAAAAAATATTCTTCAAAACTGGTTTGCAACGGAATAAGCAAAACGGCTATTACGGCCAAAATTAAAAACGGTTTCAACTGAAAATTAAGTTGGTAATCCTCTGGTGCCAAAACATAGTCTAACAATACCAAGCCACTCGAAAGTATCCCCCAAAGGAAAAAAATGAACCAAAAGCGTTTCCAATCAATTTTATCCCTTACCGTGGTGAGCATTTTTATGGATTGTTGATGCAGTGCTTTCGCCGAAATAAATACGCCCAATAAGCCAAATGCAAACGAAATAAGCATTAAAAACAGGAACAGGTTACTGCCCAGAAGCTCAATCATTTGCGGAATATCGGTTGGGATTTGCTCCATGTTGGTGCCAAACAACTTAACCACAATGGCTATTCCCAAGGGTACCATACCAATAAATTGCCACGCAGCAAAAATTATAACCACGCCCAAAACGTAGCGCCACCAATCGTACAAACCCTTAAATGCCTGCTCTATATACATAGTTGTTCTTTTAAAAATTTTAAATTCCAGTGTTTGTGATTTGCATATTGCAATGTGCCTTTTTTCACTTCCAACGGACTTTCAAAATTATTGGTAAATAATCCGCCCGTGCCCAAACCTTGTGGCATTTTGCTGTGCTTTGCAAAGGTATATTGTGCAATGGCATTCAACCCGATATTACTTTCCAGAGCACTGGTAATCCACCAGCCTATATTTTGCTTTTCGGCCAATTGAATCCATGTATCGCTTCCGCGGAAACCGCCAACCAAGCTGGGTTTTAAAATGATATATTGCGGATTTATAACTTGCAGCAGCTTCTGTTTTTCAGCTTCTGTAAAAACACCAATAAGCTCTTCATCAAGCGCAATGGGCAACGGCGTGGTTTCGCACAATGCGGCCATAGCATCAAACTGCCCTTGTTTAATAGGTTGCTCTATGGAATGCAAATTGAATTCTGAAAGCTGTTTTAACTTTTTCAAAGCATTTTCGGGGGAAAACGCTCCGTTGGCATCTACACGAAGTTCGATATCTTTTGAACTGAATTCTTTTCGGATAGCCTTTAGTAAACCCAATTCCGTTTGAAAATCAATAGCGCCAATTTTCATTTTTATGCAACTGAAGCCCGCTTCGATTTTTTCCTTTATTTGTTGCTTCATAAAGGTTTCGCTACCCATCCAAATTAAACCGTTGATAGGAATAGCCGTCTGCTTATCTGTAAAATCAGAAGGAAATAATTCAAAAGTATCCTGACTTTCCAAAGATTTGAACGCCGTTTCCAACCCAAATTGTATACTTGGAAATTCAGTTAATGAAGCCAAAAGTGTCTCCAGCCCTGAATTAATGTTTTCGCAAACCCAATTTAGTTTTTCCTCGTAACCGGGCACATCATCGGCCGAAAGTCCTTTAAACAAAGCACATTCGCCAATCCCCTGTTTTTCATCAGAGTTTATAATTAAAAAATATGTGTCTTTCGTTTTTAACACCCCGCGAGAAGTGCCTCCGGGTGTTTTAAAATTTAAGGTATAGGGTTTATATGAGGCGTTCAGCATTTACAATTCTATATGTTCTCCAATTTCAAGAAGCATTAAATCTTTGTCCTTCTCGAAAAACTTCCTTTTAGCATCTTCGTGGTCTATTTCAATATATCCAAAGGTATCATAGTGATAGCCCATAACTTTGTTACATTCTACAAAATCGCTCGCTAGAATGGCATCATCAACGCCCATGGTAAAATTATCGCCAATGGGTAAAATGGCCAAATCGAGTTGGGTTTGCATGGGGATTAATTTCATATCGAAAGTCAGTGCCGTATCGCCCGCGATATAAATATTTTTATGTTCGCCTTCTAAAACGAAACCGCCAGGCTGTCCGCCATAGCTTCCATCGGGAAAAGAAGAAGTGTGTATCGCATTAACGTACTTCACGGCTCCGAATTCAAAATCCCATTTTCCCCCGTGGTTCATGGGGTGACCTTCAATGCCTAATTTTTCAAAATATCCAACAATTTCAAAATTTGAAACCACTACCGCCTGGGTACGTTTGGCTATGGTCTCTACATCGGCAATGTGGTCTTGGTGGGCGTGGGTAACTAAAATATAATCGGCCTCTAAAGTTTCAATGTCAATATGCGAAGCCTTTTCATTTGGCGATATAAATGGATCAACTAAAATGTTAACGTCGTCAATTTGAATGCCTAACGAAGCATGTCCGTAAAATGTAATTTTCATCAGCTTAAAAATTTATAAACGATAAAGTTCACGCTCGTTTCATAAGTCAATTTTAAACCATGAATTTACAAAATTATCCTATAACAAATGCCCCACTCCCATTAATATTGCCAATAAAACTGTAGTTAATGCCAACTTTTTTAGTTCGGGATCTAAAAGCTTGGGATTGGTATTACCGTTAACCTGTTTTAAATGAAGTAATAACGGTACATAAGCCACCACAAATATTAAATTGAAAGGCGATGTATAATATAAAATACCGAATAAAATAGAAACCAAAATAGCGGATAAAACCAACGCATTATGATAAATCTTCACATATTTTTCACCCAACTTGACAGCCAAAGTAATTTTGTTTGATTTTTTATCGGGTAGCCTATCGCGCATGTTGTTTAAGTTCAACACCCCTACACTTAAAAGTCCCACAGTTATGGCCGGTAAAAAAACAACATGGTCAATTTTTTTGGCATAAAGTACGTAGCAACCAATAACACTTACCAAACCGAAAAAGACAAACACAAAAACATCTCCCAGACCCCGGTAGCCGTAGGCCTTTGTGCCCATGGTATAGCGCATAGCCGCAACCACCGCACCTACCCCTAATAAAAAGAACAGCAAGGCGTGCCATAAATACTTTACCCCAAATGCTGTAAAAATGAGCAAAACAGCCAAACCAACACACACCAATACATTGATTTTTATCGCATTGAATAGTTTATCTGAAGTAATTTTCCCGGATTGCAAAGCACGTTCGGGTCCAATTCTATCGTTATTATCTGTGCCTTTTACACCATCGCCATAATCGTTTGCCAAATTGGAAAGGATTTGCAGGCTTAGCGTCGTTAATATTGACAATATAAAAATGCTCCATTGAAAAACACCGTTATAATGTGCCAGACAGGAAGCTAAAATAATACCAGAAACTGAAAGCGGCAATGTTCTAAGCCGCATGGCTGAAAGCCAAATAGAAACCTTCTTCATTATGGAATCCATTTTTTATCGAAGTTAGGCTTTCTTTTTTCTAGAAAAGCGTTACGGCCTTCTTTGGCTTCATCGGTCATGTATGCCAATCGGGTGGCTTCCCCGGCGAAAACCTGCTGCCCTACCATGCCATCATCTGTTAGGTTCATGGCAAATTTCAGCATTTTTATAGATGTTGGCGATTTAGCCAAAATCTCCTGAGCCCATTCGTAGGCTGTACTTTCTAATTCTTCGTGCGGAATCACAGCGTTTACCATTCCCATTTCAAAAGCTTCTTGCGCTGAGTAATTTCTTCCAAGGAAAAATATCTCACGTGCTTTTTTCTGTCCGACCATTTTAGCCAAGTAAGCCGAACCGTATCCACCATCAAAACTGGTAACATCGGCATCGGTTTGTTTAAAAATAGCGTGTTCCTTGCTAGCCAAAGTTAAATCGCATACCACGTGCAAACTGTGGCCGCCACCTACAGCCCACCCCGGAACCACGGCAATAACAGCCTTGGGCATAAAACGGATTAAGCGCTGTACTTCTAATATATTCAATCGGTGATAACCATCGTCTCCTACATAACCTTGATGCCCTCTAGCCTTTTGATCGCCACCGCTACAAAACGAGTAAACACCGTCTTTAGTTGAAGGGCCTTCAGCCGATAGCAAAACCACACCAATATTTATGTCTTCATTGGCGTCGTAAAAGGCATCGTATAATTCACTGGTGGTTTTAGGACGAAATGCATTTCTAACATTTGGTCTGTTAAACGCAATTCTCGCAACACCATTGCATTTTGCATAGGTAATATCTTCGTAATCTTTAGCTTTAATCCACTTTGCTTCTTTCATAATCACACTAATTTGCTCCAAAATTAAATTTTATTTTAAGAAACCTGCAGCTTATTGATAAAAGAAACCTTAGAAATTAAAAATTCCCTCAGCCCCGCTAAAAAAAACGCATTTTTCAACTTTACCAATAAAAACCGTTTCTAATTATAGAAATTCCTTCCTGCTTCAAAAATACTGCTAAGTCAGTTATTTTAGAAATGACCATACACCCGTTTATGACAAAAAAAGTGTTAAGAATTTACTTTATCGATAATTTTTACCTGTAAAGTTTTGGTAAAACATAAAAATGAAAAAGTAAGTAGATATGTGTATTGCCGTGTAGCCTATTTATTATTAATTTTACACCGTAATAATATTAATATTACATGTTATTAACATAAAAGTTGTTTTTCGACGAAATTATTTGTATTTTGCCGAAAATTATAAAACTAACCCCAATAGCCTATGATTTTAACAATTACCCTTATTCTTGCTGTTCTTGTTTCAATTAATTTTTTATTGTTAAGATTTAGTTGCAACAAAACCCCTAACAAAACAACATCTAAACAACCTGTTGTTTTTAGAATTGAAAACGAACCTGTAATCCTTGCTCCTACTGGTAGTTAATTTTACCAGCAGGTATTATTATTCTGAATAACACTGCTTAACCGATAAGTAATGACTTTTTGTGTACCTACCAATTCACTTTTGCCTTTCCTTTTGATTCTAAGTATTGGTTAGCCAAACTAAAGTGCTTATTTCCAAACCAGTACCCCCTATTAGCACTTAAAGGTGAAGGATGACCAGAGTTTAAAATATTATGCTTTTTAGCATCAATTAATTTTGCTTTTTTCTTGGCAAATCCGCCCCAAAGCAAGAACACCACATTCTCTTTCTCTGAACTTATTAATTTAATCACTGCATCGGTAAAGGTTTCCCAGCCTTTATTTTGATGGCTTCCCGCTTGATGTGCCCTAACCGTTAAAGTAGCGTTTAGCAATAACACCCCTTGCTTGGCCCAACGCTCTAAATTACCACTGGTTGGATATGGCGCGCCCAAATCGGTTTCTATTTCTTTAAAAATATTAATAAGTGAAGGTGGATGTGAAACACCATCGGCTACAGAAAAACATAAGCCATTGGCTTGGCCTGGGCCATGGTAAGGATCTTGACCAATAATGACCACTTTTACATCGTTAAAATGGCAATGGTTAAACGCATTAAAAATTTCAGACCCCGGTGGAAAACATTGATGCTGTCTATACTCTGCTTTTACAAACTCCGCTAGGTTATTAAAGTAAGGTTTACTGAATTCCTCTTGTAAATAAGGTTTCCAACTCTCGTGAATAGTAACATCCATAAAATTAATTTAAAATACGAACCAAAAGTTCCTTTAACAGATCGCCCTGCGGTACAGCATTGGCGCCTACCCCTTTTCCTTTAACATCAAACTCTCTTAGGGTAGCCACAACCATGCTGACTTTCCGCATAGGGTAATTTCGAGCTGCATCAATATATTCGTTGACAAAATAAGGGTTGATTTTTAGCGCTGAAGCTACGCTGCGGGGTGACTTATCATTCAATCCATGAAACTGCAACAGTTGCGAAAAGAAGTTGAATAACAGAGACACCGTTACCACCATGGGGTTATCTTTTGGGTTTTCACCAAAATACTTTACAATTTTAAATGCTTTAGCTGCATTTCGTTCTCCTACGGCCTTCCGAAGCTCAAAATTGTTATAATCCTTACTTATCCCTATGTTTTCTTCAATATGCTCGGGGGTTATCTGAGTACCTTTTGGCAGTATTATTTGAAGTTTCTCAAGTTCGTTGTTAATTTTACTTAGATCAGTACCCAAAAACTCCACCAACATTTGCGCGGCTTTGGGCGTAATATCATATTTCTTTGGCGATAACACACGGCGTATCCAATCGGCCACCTGATTTTCATAAAGCTTTTTACTTTCATAAACCACCCCAGTTTTTTTGAGTGTTTTATAAAGTGCCTTTCGCTTATCAATTTTTTTATACTTGTAGTTAACCACCAAAACTGTTGAGGTCTGAGGGTTTTCGGCATATTTGGCCAGTTTTTCAATGGTTCTCGACAAATCTTGGGCTTCCTTAACTATAACCACCTGGTATTCGGCCATCATCGGAAATCGCTTCGCGTTACTCACAATATCCTCAACGGCAACATCGCGACCGTAGAGCACCATTTGGTTAAAACCGCGCTCTTCCTCACTTAAAACGGTTTCTTCAATAAAGTCTGAAATCCGGTCTATATAATAAGGTTCTTCGCCCATCAAGAAATAAATGGGTTTTAGTTTTCCGTTTTTTATGTCGGTTACCAGCTGTTTTACTTCGTCCAAATCTTCTAAAAAATTTCAACTTATCATCGCCAATTCCATAACACAAGAAGTGCATCGGCGGAATTTGGTATCATAAATTGGTATTTACTGTTCTGTAGTTTAACTTTGAAAAATAAACGCAACAACTTTTGCAAGCACTCAATTTTCCGCAGTATTCATTTCGATTCAAAAATAAAGAAAATAAAGTTTCTATTTTTGATGCTATTCGTAAAAAATTCGTGATTTTACAACCTGAAGAATGGGTAAGGCAACATTGTATTCAGTATCTAATAGAAGAGAAAAAATTCCCAAAATCGTTGATTAACGTTGAAAAGGAACTGACCATCAACGGTTTGAAAAAACGTTATGATATTGTGGTATTTAACCCCAACGGAAGCATACATTTAATTGTAGAGTGCAAAGCGCCTTCTATCAGCATAAACCAGTCTACATTCGATCAAATTGCGCGCTACAACCTGAAGTTAAACGCTACTTATTTAATGGTTACTAACGGACTTAATCATTATTTTTGCCAAATGGATTTTGAAAATTCGCGCTACCAATTCTTAAAAAACATCCCCGATTATACCCCATGAGTATCGCCATTGTCATATTAAACTGGAACGGCAAAGCGTTGTTAGAGCAATTTTTACCATCGGTGATAAAGCACTCGAAAGCAGCTGCTGTTTATGTGGCCGACAATGCCTCAACCGATGGTTCGGTGGCGTTTGTTGAAAACGAATTTCCGTCTGTAAAAATCATAAAAAACGCCGAAAACGGAGGCTATGCTAAAGGGTATAATGATGCCTTGAAACAGGTTGATGCCGATATTTTTTGTTTATTAAACAGTGATGTGCAAGTAACAGAAAACTGGCTGCAGCCTATTATCGACACTTTTAACGCCCAGCCCAATACCGCTATTATTCAACCAAAGCTGCTCGACTTTAAAAAGAAAGACCATTTTGAATATGCCGGTGCCGCCGGTGGATTTATCGATAAGTTTGGTTACCCCTACTGCAGGGGACGTATTTTTAATACCGTTGAAAAAGATTCCGGACAGTACAACGATGTTTCCGAAATCTTTTGGGCCTCAGGTGCCTGCCTTTTTGTGAGAAAGTCTGTTTTTGAACATTTAAATGGCTTTGATGAACATTTTTTTGCCCACATGGAAGAAATTGATTTATGTTGGCGCGCCAAAAACTTAGGTTACTCGATAAAATACGTAGGCGATTCAGCGGTTTATCACGTTGGTGGGGCAACATTGAGCAATGCCAACCCTAAAAAAACGTTTTTGAATTTCCGTAACAGTCTTTTTGCCTTAACTAAAAACGCCACTGGCCCTATTCTTGTAAAAATGGGAGTTCGGCTAATTCTTGACGGTATAGCGGGAATCAAATTTCTATTGGAGCAAAAGCCACGGCACCTCTTTTCAATTTTAAGAGCGCATTTTAGTTTTTATAAAAGTCTAGGGAGGCTACTAAAACAGCGAAAAGCAACTGTAACCAAAACTAAATATTACCAGAAAACTTCGATAGTTTTCAGCTATTTCATAAAAGGAGACAAATATTATAAAAAGGCTAATAAATAGGTTTACCACGTAGTAAACCGTCATTTATTTAGTAGTATTCCCACATTAATAATTTCTTATTCCAAAAGACCCCTATTAAGGCGTAAAAATTTTGTTAAAAACTTTAAATGGCGCGTTTTTTGTATATTTTTGTTGAAACAATTAACACGAAATATTAATCCTTTAATAATTATGAGAAAAGTTTTATTGCTTAGTGTATCATCAATGATATTCTTAAGTTCATGTGTATCTAAAAAATTATATACCGACCTTCAAGCCAAACAAAAAGAAACTCAAGATCTTTTGAATTCGGCTACGGTAAAATTAAACTCTTGTTTGGAAGAAAGAGCTTCTGCCACAGCAAGATCTCAAGCTTTAGAAGAGCAAGTTCAAGACTTAAGAAACTACAACGACAACCTACAGGTACTTACTGCTAAAGGCGCTTCAAACATCGAGAAGACCTTAGAAAGCATGAAAGAAAAAGATTTAAAAATCACTCGTTTACAAGACGCCCTTACCAAAAAGGACAGTGTTACTTTAGCTTTAGTAACCAGCTTAAAGCGTGAGGTTGGTATCAACGACCCAGATATTGAGGTTAACGTTGAAAAAGGTGTTGTTTACATCTCTATTGCAGATAAACTGTTATTCCAAAGTGGAAGCTACGTAGTTACCTCTAGAGCTAAAGAAGTTTTAGGAAAAGTAGCTACAGTTGTTAACGGTAAGCCTGACTTTGAATGTATGGTAGAAGGCCACACCGATAGCAGATCTTACAGCAAGCCGCCATTATTGGATAACTGGGATTTAAGTGTAAAACGTGCTACATCTGTAGTTAGAGAGCTTCAAGAATTAGGCGTTAGCCCAAGTCGTTTGGTTGCTGCCGGACGTAGTTCTTATGTGCCTGTTGCAGATAACGATACTGCTGAAAACAGAGCTAAAAACAGACGTACACGTATTTTGGTATTACCAAAAATCGATCAGTTCTACGACATGATTGAAAAAGAAATGAAAAATTTAGCAGCGGGTAATTAATCTGCTTTTAAAATAATTTTAGAAAAGCTCAACCTTTTTAGGTTGGGCTTTTTTGTTTTCAACATTCTGACCTGCCAAAGTATATTTTCATTAGATTTATAGTTTTGTAAACATATTTCATCAATTAAATTCCGAAAAGACATGCTTCAAAACAACCATACCGTATACCGATTACTTTTTATTTGTTTTACTTTTATTTCTCTATATAATTGTAAAAACAGTTCAAAAACAGACTCAGAAGGTTTTGTTAGTATTTTCAACGGAAAGAACCTTGAAAATTGGAATGGTGACCTCACCTATTGGAGTGTAAAAAACGGTAATCTGGTTGGCGAAGTCACCCCAGAAACATTGCTTAAAAGAAATACCTTTATTATTTGGCAAGGTGGTAAACCTTCAGATTTTGAACTGAAATTGGATTTTAAAATTTCTGACAAAGGCAATAGTGGTATCAACTACAGAAGTACCATGATTGATTCACTCCCATTTGCTTTAAAAGGCTACCAAGGCGATATGGATGGCCGAATGAGATATACTGGAATGAACTATGAAGAACGCGGAAGAACCACATTGGCCAGTCGTGGTGAAAAAACCACTGTAAACCCACAACCCAAAAACCAAAGCCCGGACTCACTGAGATTAAATGTAAAAAACAACAGATGGCAAAGTTTGGATGTTGCTGAATCATTGGGCAGTGCCGATGATTTGGCAAAACATATCAAAACCTATGATTGGAATACTTTTCACATCATCGCAAAAGGAAACCGACTGAAACATTTTGTTAACGGCATACTTATGAGTGATGTTACCGACAACGACCCAACAAATGGCTCAAACTCTGGTTTTATTGGAGTACAAGTACACACTGGCCCTCCAATGAAAGTGGAGTTTAGAAATATAAAACTGAAGGAATTATAGAAATACTAATTAGAAAAGTAGCCACTTAAAAAAACAGCTTACGCCTCCTTCTAAACACTGATAATACCCCCCCCAGTACTAAAACCAAAATTTAAGGTATAGTAACCTTAAAAAACTATTTCTTTTGTAGGATTTGTTTTTATTAAAATAAAAACATTACATTTGAACGAACTTTTAAAGCGCTTTATCGATAAATTATTTAATAACCTCAAATCCAACCTTTAATGAAACAACAAAGAAAAAAAGCCCTAAAACTGGCTTTAGCGACGGCCTTTTTTGGGTTAGCTGCAAACCAAATGGATGCGCAACAAACAATGCTTGCCTCTGGAAATAATGCTACCGGAAGCGGAGGCAGTATCAGCTACTCCGTAGGCCAAATGATTCATGTAAACAATTCTAGCGAAGATGGCTCGGCCATACAAGGCATTCAATTTGCCTTCGACGATGCTAACCTGAGCATTATTGATCTACAAACCAATTTTAAAATTAAAACCTATCCAAACCCAACCACATCGGTTCTTAACGTAAAAATAAACGGAACCGAAAAAGCCCCTATGGATTACCAGCTATTTAATACATCGGGACAAATAGTACGAAAAGGACGCGTAAACGGAAACTCGACAAAAATTCTTGTTAACGACCTGCCTACCGCTTCCTATATTTTAAAAATACATAATAACCAAACCACAAAATCTTTTAAAATCATCAAAAATTAACCTACCATGAACAAACCATTACAATTTTTAACCGCTTTTTTCTTTGCCCTCACACTAAGTTTAAACGCACAATCTCCCGAAAAGTTAAGCTACCAAGCCATTGTTAGAAATTCTAGCAACGCTATCTTGGCCAACCAATCGGTGGGGGTACAAATAAGTATTTTGCAAGGTACTGCCAACGGCACGCCCGTTTATGTTGAAACACAAAATTCTACCAGCAACGCTAATGGCCTTATCAACCTAGAAATTGGTACCGGAAATTTAGTTAGCGGGGCTTTTAACACTATTGAATGGGGCAACGACACGTATTTTATAAAAACTGAAATTGACACTAATGGAGGAAACAATTACACTATTACTGGCACGAGCCAACTAATGAGTGTGCCTTATGCACTTCATGCCAAAACGGCCGAGAGTATTTCTGGTGGCATTAACGAAACCGACCCTAGCTTCACAGCTTCTGCGGCAAAGGGCATTACAAGCACAGACATCACTAACTGGAACAACAAACTTGCAGTAGAAGTAGATGGCTCTGTGACCAACGAAATTGAACTGCCAACCGGTGGAAACGACGGACAGGTTTTAAAAACCGATGGTAATGGAAACTATGCTTGGGTAGACCAAACTACCGACACCAACACGCAGTTGAACGAAACGCAAGTAGATGCTTTTGTGGCAAACAACGGCTATTTAATTGCTGAGGTGGATGGCTCTGTGACCAACGAAATTGAACTGCCAACCGGTGGAAACGACGGACAGGTTTTAAAAACCGATGGTAATGGAAACTATGCTTGGATAGACCAAACTACGGATACCGACACACAACTGAACGAAACGCAAGTAGATGCTTTTGTGGCAAACAACGGCTATTTAATTGCTGAGGTGGATGGCTCTGTGACCAACGAAATTGAACTGCCAACCGGTGGAAACGACGGACAGGTTTTAAAAACCGATG
>NZ_JAAVJS010000018.1:0-21559 GCF_012037625.1 Tamlana crocina | reverse complement strand
AACCGATGGTAATGGAAACTATGCTTGGATAGACCAAACTACGGATACCGACACACAACTGAACGAAACGCAAGTAGATGCTTTCGTAGCGAATAATGGATATTTAACTGCTGAGGTGGATGGCTCTGTGACCAACGAAATTGAACTGCCAACCGGTGGAAACGACGGGCAGGTTTTAAAAACCGATGGTAGTGGAAACTATGCCTGGATTGATTTACCTTCTGGTGGTGGTCCAGTATGGGTAGCTACAGTAGTAAACTCAGATACGACATTAACTACCGAAAACCAAATTGCTACTGTACCAGGTACATCAACAGTATCACTACCAGCATCACCTTCAGAAGGGCAAAATATATGTATACATCATGTAAACGGAACAATACTTGATCCTAATGGAAAAACTCTTCAAGCCAATCCATCTTTAAACATTACAACCCCAACTTCTTTATCAGGTGCTGGCACAATTCACATTATCTATGTAAATGGAAAATGGTATCTATTATAATTAATTCCTAATATTTTCGTTAGTAAAAAAGGTGCTTAATTTAAATCATGCACCTTTTTTACTATGAATACCAACACACGAGAGGAGTTCATCTTCCTCTACTTCAAATACTCCAAAACATTAGCTTCTATCCTACTTTGGATATCTGAAACATCGGCTTTTACAAAAGTTTCGCCCGTAATGTTTTCGTAAAGTTCTATATAACGGTCAGAAACCGATTGGATGTATTCATCGCTCATGTGAGGTACGGTTTGTCCTTCCAAACCCTGAAAATTATTACTGATGAGCCATTGGCGAACAAACTCTTTTGAAAGCTGTTTTTGCGGTTCGCCTTTTTCTTGACGTTCCTCGTAACCTTCGGCATAAAAATAACGCGAGGAATCGGGTGTGTGGATTTCATCAATCAATACAATCTTCCCATCTTTTGTTTTTCCGAATTCGTACTTGGTATCCACCAAAATCAATCCGCGCGAAGCTGCTATTTCAGTTCCTCTTTGAAACAGTTTACGCGTGTAATCTTCCAAAACCAAATAATCTTCCTCTGAAACAATACCACGTTTTAAAATATCTTCCCTAGAAATGTCCTCGTCGTGGTCACCCATTTCTGCTTTGGTGGCTGGCGTGATAATTGGTTCGTGAAATGCGTCATTTTCTTTCATCCCTTCTGGCATGGGCACTCCACAAAGCAAACGCTTTCCGGCTTTATATTCGCGTGCCGCATGGCCACTCATATAACCACGTATTACCATTTCTACCTTAAACGGTTCGCACAAATGTCCTACGGCCACATTGGGGTCGGGAGTTGCTGTAAGCCAATTGGGCACCAAATCTTCGGTAGCCGCCATCATCTTAGTCGCTATTTGGTTTAATATTTGTCCTTTGTACGGAATACCTTTAGGCATCACAACATCGAAGGCCGATAGCCTATCGGTGGCTATCATGACCAATTGCTCGTCGTTAATATTATAAACTTCCCTAACTTTTCCTTTGTAAACATTTTTCTGCTTTGGGAAATTAAAATTGGTGTCTATTATGGTATTGCTCATTTCTTTTTAATTGAATTTTGAAAATTTTTAATCTTCTAAATTAAGACTATAAACTGTTTTAGCCCCGATTGAAGCGGCATCCTTTTTTGCCCTTAAAAGCAAAAAAGATATAGCGGAAAGCGGGATTAGCTTCTAATAAAAATTAATCTCTATTTTCTATACTTTTGTAGGCTTCAATAACCTTTTTAACCAGTGAGTGACGAATAACATCTTTATCGTCTAAAAATATCATGCCTACGCCCTCTACATTTTTAAGGATTAAAAGCGCTTCTTTTAAACCTGAAATGGTGCGACGCGGCAAATCAATTTGTCCTGGATCGCCCGTTAGCAGGAATTTGGCATTTTTACCCATACGCGTTAAAAACATCTTCATTTGCGCATGAGTGGTGTTTTGTCCTTCATCAAGAATAACAAATGCATTATCGAGTGTACGTCCACGCATAAAAGCCAAGGGCGCTATTTGTATGGTACCGTTTTCAATATAGTGCGCCAATTTTTCGGAAGCAATCATATCACGCAAGGCATCGTAAAGCGGTTGCATGTACGGATCCAGTTTTTCCTTTAAATCGCCCGGAAGAAAACCTAAATTCTCACCCGCCTCCACTGCTGGACGTGTTAAAATAATACGCTTTACTTCTTTATTTTTTAAGGCTTGAACGGCCAATGCCACTCCCGTGTATGTCTTTCCTGTTCCGGCTGGGCCAATAGCAAAAACCATATCGTTCTTCCTGATAGATTCTACCAGCTTGCGTTGGTTGGCCGTTTGTGCTTTTATCAATCGACCACCTACGCCATGAACAATGACTTCGCCACTTTTTTCGGATGTACTGTAATCATCACTGCTTTGGCTTGTTAATACGCGCTCTATGGTATTTTCGTCTATTTTATTGTATTTACCGTAGTGCTTAAAAAGCATGGTCATTCGGCGGTCAAATTCCTCCAGCAACTCTTCATCTCCAAAGGCTTTAATTTTATTGCCCCGCGCTACTATTTTTAATTTAGGAAAGTACTTTTTTAAAAGTTCGATGTTGGCATTTTGGGCTCCAAAAAATTCTTTCGGAGTAATCTCTTCAAGTTCAAGAATAATTTCGTTCAAAGGCTTAAAATTATTTTAATAATTCTGTTCATTAAATAGCTTCATTTTGTGCTAACGGACAAAAATGATTTCTTAGTTTTGTGTAACTTTTAACTATAACCCAAAAATACATAAATTTGGGAAAGGTTTTACGAAAAACATATCAACAATTTGCCCATGGCAATCATAACATTAACTACTGATTTCGGACATAAAGACCACTTTGCTGCTGCAACCAAAGGCGCTATTTACAGTGAGTTGCCCGATGCCAAAATTGTTGATATCTCGCACGCCGTGTCGCCGTTTAACATTCCGGAAGCGGCTTATATCATTCAAAATGCCTTTAGCAGTTTTCCGAAAGGAACTATCCATATTATAGGTATCGATTCGGAATTGAACCCCGAAAACAAACATATTGCCATAAAACTGGACGACCATTATTTTGTGTGCGCCAACAACGGCATTATGAGTATGATTTGCTCTGAAATAGCACCTCAGAAAATTGTTGAAATCAATATTCACGACCGGATACAGAGCAGTTTTCCAGTATTGGACGTTTTTGTAAAAGTAGCCTGCCACATTGCACGGGGCGGTACTTTAGAGGTTATTGGAAAGGCTATTGATACCATTAAGCCGATAAAAAATATTGTGCCTTATGTAAACGACAACAAAACGCAAATTATTGGCAGTGTTATTTATGTTGACAATTACGGCAACGTGATTACCAACATTAAAAAGGGCTTTTTTGAAACCATACAAAAAGGCAGGAGTTTTGAAATTTTGGCCCGTAATTATCGTTTTAAAAAAATATACGATAAATATAGCGATATTGTAAATTTTGATATTCCTGAAAACAAACGGCACGACGAAGGCCGAAAATTAGTGGTGTTCAATTCCGGAGGTTTTTTGGAAATTGCACTTTACAAAAGCAACAACAGCACTGTTGGCAGTGCCTCTACCCTTTTGGGACTTAAACCCATGGATGCCGTAAGCATAAGCTTTATGCCCGACCCGGTTGTTCCGCAGGGCATAGAAGCCATACAAAACATCAAAAAAGCGGCCGATTATTAATTAAAAAATGAATTATGCTAGTTAGAATAGTGAAAATGGGGTTTTACAAACAAAATATTGATGTGTTCCTCGATAATTTTGAAAACACCAAAAGAGAAATCAGGGCTTTTGAAGGCTGTAATTTTTTGGAACTTTATAGAGATAAAACCAACCCCACCATTTTTTTTACCTATAGCTATTGGGAATCGGAAGAAGCTTTGGATAACTATAAAAAATCGGAACTCTTTAAACGGGTTTGGGGTAAAATAAAACCGCTTTTCAGCATCCGGCCCGAAGCTTGGAGTGCCGATAAATTGGAAACGTTAGACTAAAACAAAACAACCTGAAACCTGAAACCTGAAACGAAATTAATTAAATGTTAGCCATACTTAAAAAAGAAATCAACTCGTTTTTTGCTTCGCCCATTGGGTATTTGGTTATTGCCATATTTTTAACTTTAAATGGTTTGTTTCTTTGGTTATTTAAAGGCGAATTCAATATTCTAAATTATGGCTTTGCCGATTTATCTGTCTTCTTTTTATTGAGTCCGTGGATTTTATTGTTTTTAATCCCGGCCGTGACCATGCGCTGCTTTTCCGATGAAAAAAAACAAGGCACTTTAGAGCTATTGCTTACCAAACCCATTTCGGTTTTCCACATAGTATTGGGTAAATATTTTGGAGCTTTCATTTTAATAATTATTGCATTAATTCCTACCCTGCTATACGTTTACACGGTTTATCAAATGGGCAATCCCGTTGGAAATTTAGACATGGGCAGCACCATTGGTTCTTATTTCGGACTCCTATTTCTAGTGGCCGCATACACCAGTGTTGGCGTATTTACTTCCACCTTGTCCGATAACCAAATAGTAGCGTTCATATTAGCAGTTTTTATCTGTTTTATTTTTTACATCGGCCTGGAAGGTGTTGCCGATTTTACCTCAAGCAATTTTATTGAGCAATTAGGCATGAACGCCCACTATAAAAGCATGAGCCGCGGCGTTTTAGATACGCGGGATATTGTATATTTTTTAAGCATCACACTTTTCTTTTTAATATTAACCAAGCTAAAATTAAACACCGAGCGCAAATGATCATAACAGGAAGCTTTGTTATTTTATTGGCCATTGTTTTCATTTTGGTTTGGTTGTTTATGAATACTGTTGACCATAGAAAATGGCTTACTTTTTTAGTGAGTTTGGTATTGGCTCCCATAATTTACTTTTATGTGTTTTACCCCTTACTGAACATTTTTAGCAGTTACCACCATCAAAAACACTTTAATGCCAAAGCTTGGAAAGAAAGTCCTGCCCTGCGTTACGAAATGAGCCATGAGATTTTGAACGACAGTTTATTTATTGGAAAAAACAAAATAGAAGTAACCCAATTATTGGGAGAAAGTGAATGGTACGGATGGGATGATGCGCTAAAAGTCTACTCGCCCAATAAGTGGAATTACAATATGGGACTAAAACCAGGGGCATTCAATAATATGCAGGAATGCCTCGAGTTGCAATTTGAAGATAACAACGTTGAAAGTGTTAGATTATACCAATTAGAAAGAACTTTTGAATAAATTAACAAAACATATCGCCTTACTTATTGTGGCTTTGATAGCTATCAACCTGCTGAGCAGCAAACTTTACAAACGTTTTGATTTAACGGCCGACAAACGCTATACGCTAAGCGAATCGGCCATCGAAATTATTGAAGATATCGACTCACCCATTGTAGTGGATGTATTTTTGGAAGGAAACGATTTCCCTTCAGAATTTAGAAGATTGCAGAACGAAACCAGACAGCTTCTCGAAGAATTTCAAGCCGAAAACAGCAACATTGTTTTCAGTTTCATCAATCCGTTGGAAGACGAAACCACCCGCGAACGCAACATACAGCAACTTACCCAGCGTGGCTTAACGCCCATGCAACTCAGTGTTCAGGAAAGCGGAAAATCGAGCCAAGCTGTTATTTTTCCGTGGGCCTTGGCCAGTTATAACGAGCAAACCGTAACCATTCCTTTGGTGAAAAATAAAATTGGTGCCTCGCAACAGGAATTGGTGAGTAACTCGGTTCAGCATTTAGAATATGCCTTTGCCGATGGCTTTAGCAAGCTTACAAAACCTAAACGTAGAAAAATTGCCATTTTAAAAGGTAACGAACAATTGGAAGACAAATACATTGCCGATTTTGCCAAAAAACTGGGCGAATATTATTTTATCGCGCCTTTTACCTTGGATAGCGTTGCCAGTAATCCACAGAAAACATTAAAAGATATAGAAGCTTTCGATTTAGTGATTTCAGCAAAACCCACTGAAGCTTTTACGGAAGAAGAAAAACTGGTTTTGGACCAATATACCATGAACGGCGGAAAAAGCCTTTGGCTGATCGATGCCGTTGTAATGGAAAAAGACAGCCTTTACAATGCCAGCGGAAAAAACTATGCCGTGGCCCGCGACCTCAACCTCACCGATTTTTTCTTTAAATACGGTGTGCGCATCAATCCCGTGATGGTCAGCTCCCTGTTTTCTGCCCCCATTACCGTGGCGATGGGGAGTGGTAGCGAATCGCAGTTCCAGCATTTAAAATGGCCTTATTCGCCGTTGGCCGGAAGCAACAGCAACCACCCTATCGTCAACAACCTGAACTTGGTAAAATTCGATTTTGCAAATCAAATTGATACCTTAAAAAACAATGTTGAAAAGACGATTCTTTTAGAATCGGCGCCCGTCTCAACACTTGAAGGCACACCCCGCGAAGTAAATCTGGACGTTGTTACTAAAGCTCAAGACCCCGAACGCTTCAACCAAGGCAACCAATCTTTGGCTGTTCTTTTGGAGGGCGAATTCCATTCCGTTTATGAAAACCGCATCAAACCCTTTCAACTTTCCGAAGTAAAAAATATAAGCGTCCCTACGAAAATGATTGTGATTGCTGATGGCGACCTTATAAAGAATGATGTAGTTAGAAATGTGCCGCAAGAATTGGGCTTTGATCGTTGGACGGGACAGACCTATGGCAACAAAGAATTTTTGCTGAATGCCGTAAACTACCTTTTGGACGACAACGGACTTATAAACATTCGTTCGAAAGAAATTGCCGTAGCCTTTTTAAACCAACAAAAAATTGCAGACCAAAAAACCACCTGGCAGCTTGTAAACATTGTGCTTCCGTTGATTTTACTGAGTCTTTTCGGGCTTGGTTTTAACTACTTTAGAAAGAAAAAATACGGCGCTTAAATGTTAATAAGTTTGTTTCGAAATAAATAAGCTTTCGAATATATTTGTACGTATCATAATTTCAATTTTAATTAATCGTTAATCGGAAGAAATTATTGGGCATCAATAAAAAAATGACGATGCCGCACTATTTGTTTCGCTTAACCATTGAAAACATTAAATCCTCAGATGAAATTTATAGTATCCAGCACTTATTTATTAAAGCAATTACAAATATTAGGCGGCGTAATAAACAGCTCGAACACCTTACCCATTCTAGACAATTTTCTTTTTGAGTTAAGCGGTAACCAATTAACGGTTTCGGCCAGTGATTTGGAAACCACTATGGCTTCTAAACTAGATGTAGAAAGCGATAGTGATGGTAGCGTGGCTATACCGGCGCGTTTATTACTCGATACTTTAAAAACATTCCCAGAGCAACCTTTAACTTTTGTTGTGGAAGAAAACAATACCGTTGAAATCAGTTCCAACCACGGTAAATATGCCTTGGCTTATGCCGACGGTAACGAATTCCCAAAAGCTGTAGCGCTTGAGGATCCGAGTAAAACTGTTGTAACGGGCGATATTTTGGCCACGGCCATTAGCAAAACTATTTTTGCTGCCGGAAACGACGATTTACGTCCCGTAATGAGCGGCGTATTTTTTCAATTTTCAACCGAAGGATTGACTTTTGTGGCGACCGATGCCCACAAATTAGTAAAATATACACGAGCTGATGTTAAAGCCAACCAAGTGGCTGAGTTCATTATGCCCAAAAAGCCTTTAAATCTATTAAAAGGCATTTTGGCGGCTAGCGAAGATGATGTAACGATTGAGTACAACGACTCTAACGCAAAGTTTACTTTTGAAAATTCTGAATTGATTTGCCGATTGATTGATGGGAAGTACCCGAATTACGAAGCGGTAATTCCAAAGGAAAACCCAAATAAATTAGTGATTGGCAGAAATCAATTTTTAAATTCGGTGAAGCGTGTTAGTATTTTCTCGAATAAAACCACTCACCAAATACGTTTAAAAATTGCCGGTGCCGAATTGAATATTTCGGCTGAAGATTTAGATTACAGCAACAAAGCCGAAGAGCGCCTAACTTGCGACTACCAAGGTGACGATATGCAAATTGGCTTCAACTCGCGTTTTTTAACCGAAATGTTGAACAACCTAAATGCCGACGATGTACAATTGGAAATGAGCATGCCTAACCGTGCTGGTATTTTAACCCCTGTAGACGGGCTGGACGAAGGCGAACAAGTTACCATGCTGGTAATGCCAGTAATGCTTAACAGTTAAAAATTAAAACCACTAAACTAAGCTAAATAAACCGTTGCTTCGGTAACAAAACGAAAAACGCTCACTTAAAAAGTGAGCGTTTTTTATTTGGGCACAATAGCTTTTTAGGATTCCGCTCTATCATCTAAATAAATATAACTCCCCTTATATCCACCAGAAATTAGCGTGCCATCGTTTCTTTCAAATTCAAAGCTAAACTCTATTCGGTCTACCGAATAGTAAGTAATGCTTATACTCCCTGATGTGGCTTCAAAATGGTTATCGCCAGATTCTAACAAGGTTTCACCACCTTCGAGATCGCCCGCCTCTAAACTGGCATCAATTAAAAATTCGTAGTTTAGAATTGAGTTGAAATTATAACTTAACTCTCCTAATGGATCGTCATTAATAGTAATATTTAAAACATCGAAATTATTAAGTGCTTGCCCTTGATTAATAGCCCCCATTACCTCAACCTCTGTTTTATTGGTAAGCTGCAAAAAGGTTCTATTAAAAGAAGGCTCTATTATAACCGAATTCACGTTATATACATTATCGCCTACTTTTACTACGTTAATGCCTTCAGTATTGGCATCGTCATTAGAAGTACACGATACATTTGCGCATATCATTAAAATCGCAATGCTAATATGTTTTAAAAGTTTCATGGTTTTTCTTTTTAAGTTAAAAAGCACTCCCAAGTGAGCGGGAGTGCCTTTCCTATCAATTAAAATTAATTAATAGCTAGTTTTTCAAAAATCTTTTATTGAATGTTCCCTTTTGAGTTCTAACAAGAACCATATAAAACCCAGACGGCAATGTTTCTATGTTTATCCCATCGAGATAATTTGTTGTTTGCTGAACAAGCTGTCCATTGACATTGTAGATTTTTAGACTTTCAATCTGATCGTTGTTAGAATTTAGGAACAACCTGTTATTCGCCGGATTAGGATATAACTTCAAAACTTTGGCTTGAAGGTTTTCATCGTCAAAACTTAGTGTAGAATTATATTCATAAGCCCCCAAATCTAAAGTAGTATTGAAGAACCTATCGCTTCCTGATAAGTCTAAACCACCAAATAAGGCTATATCGTAATAAGAATTGTCTCCCTGATCTATAATATAACTTGAGGCTGATGTTGGCTTGTAATCGCTATCTAAATTTAAATTATCGGTTGCCGGGTCTAAAGTGGTAAGGTTAGTCGTTGAAAACGTTCCGTAAGTTCCAGCGTTTGAAGGTACTGATGCAATAGTATTTTTAATAAACACATCGTAATGCTCGTCTAATCCATTAGAAATATCTCTAGTAGCTGCAGTACCATTAACAGTATTCTGCCAAAAAATAGAATTATTAATATTAAGGTTTACACTACCATTACCTGATGCCGTTATAGAATTACCATAAGTACCATTATAATCATTATTAACAAACGTACTATTATTAATTACAACATCTAAAGTGTTTCCGTTATTCCAATCTTCTCTATAAACTTCTAATGCTGAATGATTAATATCGTTATCTGCTACCAAAACATTTGCCCAACGTGTAAAAATATAACCGTTTGTACTATCAGATTGCACATAAACCAATCCCATATTAACAATAGTATTATTGATAAACTTGGTGTTTTCAATTAGTAATCCTTGATTAAACTTTCTAATTTTAAGTAAATATCCATTAGAATAATTACTTCTAAATATTGAATTTTTAATTTTTAAGTTATTAGCATTTAAATTATTTGGTATAAAAATAACACCGTTTTCTTCTACGCCTCCAGATTGTGAAGTATCGTAAATGTTTTCGAAAATTATACCATCAAAAGTGACGTTGCTTGTTCTTAATTCAAATAATCGTTCTGCATTATCTGTTTTGTTCGATGAGAAATCACCATCAATATCATCACCATTAATATCACCAGTAAAAATGGTTGCATTTGTAGTATGAATAGCTGTTAAATCTCTATCAGCTAGAGTCGTTTCGGTTCCTGCAAAACCTCCAATAATATCCACTTCATCTGTATTAACAGCTATTGGTGTGTTTTTATCTGCTAATGTATACGTGCCTTTTGCTACCCAAACAGCATCATTTAAATTGGTAAGTGCTAAAGCGTCTGTTACGTTTGTAAAAGCATCTGTCCAAGAACTTCCATCGTTGGCGCCTGTTGCATTAGCATCTACATAATACACTGAAGGAATACAATTTTCGCTATAACTTGTTTGACCATCTTTAGTCCAACCTACATTATACAGACCAGTGTTTGCTGGTGGTGAAAAGCCTGCATCTACCTGTATACAATTTAAACTTGGATTATTATAAGCTTTCATATAGATGAAATTGCTATTATTTCCGTTAGAGATTAATAAGGTATCTAATAAACTATTTTCATGACAAAACAATTCTTCAATATTTGTATTTAAACGAATATCTAAACTAGTTAAATTGTTGAAACCAACATGCAAACGTGTTAAGGATAAGTTATTACTCACGTCTATAGTAGTTAAGCTATTATTAGGAACATCTAAACGCGTTAAATTTATAAAGGCTTCTATACCTGTTAAATCTGCAATACCAATACCATCCATAATTAACTCGGTAGTAGCTTGTGCTTCAGCCATCGTTATTTCTGAATCTCCATTTAAATTGATATTGTTATCGCTTACTAAAAAGTTTTTAAAATTAGCATCAGGGATGTTTACTACTTGACTAAGAGCAGCACAATCGTCGCCATAAACTGCTGAGTTACCTTTAGTCCAACCTTGGCTGTATATTCCGGCATCTGCTGGTGGTGTAAAACCAGCATCTATTTGAATGCATGATAAACTATTTCCATAAGCTTTCATATAGCTAAAGTTACTGTTATTACCATTAGCAATATTTAATTCATATAAAACACCATTGTTATGACATTGTATATCTGTAATTAGCGTATTTGCGCTAATATCTAAAGTTTCAATTTGATTATCAGCACAGTGCAAACGTGTTAATGCTAGGTTGTTACTAACATCTAAAGTCGATAAATTATTACTGTAACAATCTAATCGTGTAATACTTACAAAAGCTTCAATACCTGTTAAATCTGAAATTGACAAACCATTAATTAATAATTCACCTGAAAATGCTTGCGCTTCAGCAACTGAAATTTCACCATCGCTATCGGTATTAATTGATGAATTTCCAACGAGATAAGACTTAAAATTAGCATCGGGAATATTAACATTTTGTGCATGTATGCTAAACCATGCAGTCGCCATTAAAAAAGAAAATAAGAGTAATGTTTTTTTCATTGTAGTTGAGATTTATTTTTCGACAACAAAACAACTACTATACTTCAGGTTTTCAATTTGCTTTTTTCTGAATGGGTCTAATTTCTTTCTGAATGAAAATCACATAAACGTTTCCTTTATTATCTCCAAGAATTGATCGCGTTTAGATTTTGAAATTGGTATGCGTTTTTGGTTGCTCATTAGTAAATAATCGCCATCGTCTTTCACCAATTCATCTACATATTTTAAGTTGATTAAATACGAACGGTGGCACTTAAAAAACATCGTATTGCGCTCTAATTGTTCAACAAAATGCTTTAACGGTTTGCAAATGGTTTTTTGTTTACCATCTATAAGTTGCACGTTGGTGTACATGCCATCGGCTTCAAAATACACAATGTCGTTGTGTGATGCGAACATGATGCCTTTTGGGATTTCTAAAGCAATTTTATCTATAGATAACTGCTTTAACGAGTCGCGCAATTTGTTTAATTGGTCGTTTAAGTTATTCGTTTTTATGGCTTCTTCAGCTTTTGAAACTGCTTCTTTTAGTTCGTTGACATCAACTGGTTTTAGCAAATAATCGACTGCTGAAAGTTTAAATGCCTCGATGGCATATTGGTTGTAAGCCGTTACAAAAATGATTTTAAAATCGATTTGATCGGGAAAATACTCAAGAATATCAAGCCCCAATTCATTGGGCATTTCGATATCTAAAAACACTAAATCTGGACGACCGTTTTTTATTAATTGAACACCAGAAACTAAATCTTGTGCCTCGTCGATTGTTTTAATGCTAGGGCAATGTTCTGAAATAAGATTAGACAGCAGGTGTCTAGCACGTTTTTCGTCGTCTATTATTATAGCTTTCATAGGTTTACTGTATGGGCAGAATAATGGTTACTTTGGTGCCAGTGGGATGGCTGTTTTTATCTTTCAAGTCTTCGACATGTATAGTAATATCTCGCTTTAATTTGTTTTTGTACAGGTGAACACGTTCTTGGTTCGCTCTGGTGGCAAAGGGTTTATGTTGCTGGTTTGGCCGCTTTTTAAACTCTGCGTGTTCGCGACCAATACCATTGTCTTCAATTGTAATTTGCAATTTGTTGTTTGGTTGTTTTTTAGCCTCTACTTTTAAAATCCTGTTGTTTGCCTTATGCAGTAACCCATGTTTTAAAGCATTCTCTACATATGGCTGAATAAATAGCGAGGGCACCTTAATTTGATTGGTTTTAAGGTTATCGTCTATTTTTATTTTATATTCCAATTGATCTTCAAACCTTACTTTTTCTAGTTCTAAATACAGTTTCAGCGCAGTTAGTTCTTCCCTTAAGGTTATTTCGTTTTCTTGGCTATAGTCTAAATACATCCTAATTAACCGACTAAATTTCACCAAATACGAACTTGCCAATTCTTTTTCGTTGGAGACAATGTAATCTTGAATGGAATTGAGGGCATTAAAAATAAAATGCGGATTCATTTGTGAGCGCAAATTTTCCAACCGTAAGTTTGTGTTCTTTTTATCGATTAAAATTTTATCGATTTCAGCAATTCGCTCTGATTCCTTTTTTTTGAGGCGCCATTTAAAATACAACCAAATTAGCCAAAACATACCGCCCGTTAACAGTCCATAAAACCACCAGGTTTCCCAATACGGTTGCTTGATTACAAACGTAATGGGAGCAGCGGAAACAGTTTGCTCTGAATTGATATTTTTTGCTTTTATCTCAAAGGAATATTGGCCGTTGGGCAAACTATTAAATGTTACTGTATTGCTACCATTAGATGCATCATGCCAACTGCTATCGAGAGGTTGCATACGGTAATGGTAATTTACATAATTATTGGATTGGTAACCATTAGAGTGAAACTCTATCTCTATTTTATTTTGATCATATGGTAAGGTATACGCGCTGCTCACTACGGTATCTCTGTCTTGAATGGCTATACGATGAACCGCTACTTTAGAAGTTTTATAATCTTTAAAAGTTTGAGAACTATTTGGCAAAAGATAAAACCCATTTGGCTGTACAATAACTACATAATTTTGGGTGATTATAAAATTATTGATGATTCCCTTTAACCCCGATTGACTGCCTACTTCATTTAATTGATTGTTCGTATAGTTATACCTATAAAGCAAGTGATCCGTGGCCATCCATAAAAAATCTTCTTTTGCTACCAATTGATTGACTTGATTAGATGCCTTAAATCTAGGTATTTTAGATACTTCCAGATGGTTATCTTCTAACTTTAATAAACCATTATGCAGGGTAGCTAACCATGCTACCTTACCAGTTAAAGCCATTGAATTAACCAATATGCTTTTGGTTTTATATTTAATTTCTTTGGCACTTAAAGTCTGTTTATCGTAAAGTTTTAGCCCATCAATATGCCCGATTAAAAACTGATTGGTATTTAAATTAAGGGCACTTTTTACCCGTTTATTAGACACCAAACGAGTAGAATCTGTTGTAAATGTTTTGTTATAAACAATGGCCTCTTTGTAATTTCCGTAGAGCAAATTTCCATTCCCAAGGTCGGCAAAGGCCTTGCCTACAGCATATTTATTTTTAGCATGGGTAATGTTATAATTTTCTAGTTCTACAACATACGACTCTGACGCATTGATACTAACAATAAGCTTTTGTTGCTCTGCATAATAATAGAGACTTCCTATTATTTTTGGTCCAGGAAGCCTGAGTGTTTTTATATGTTGGTAATTATCATAAAAAAGGAGCTGCCCGTCTTTCGTCCCTAAAACAAATCGATTTCCATCCAGAGCACAAGCCACTGTAAATTTACTTTTTTCGTTTTTTAGGCTGACTTTTTTTATGTGAATGTTAGGGATTACAAACACACCGCTATCCAGAGTGGTAAACCAATAATTATTATTAAAATCAATTTCAACATTCGTTACCGACTCATTAGGCATTATCTGCTCTACAAATTGAAACTGATTTTTTTCAAGTCCGAACACATATATTCCAGAAGGGGTTAAAAACCAATATTTATCATTTAACTGTATAATCTTGTAAAGCTTTTGATACCTCAGCTCCTTAGGTGTTTCCAATATCTGATGCCCCTTCGTTTGTTTGTTGATTAAGTAGAACCAGTTAAAATTATTGATGCTGAAACTAACCAAAACCTTTTCACCAAACGCGTACACCTTATGATTGTCAATAATTTGGTTGAAATCTAATTTTAATAAAGTCTCTATTTTATCATCACTTATTCTACAAACGCTATATTTGGGAGCGGACTCACTCTCACCCATAACAACGTAGGAATCCTGCTTATCGCGATGGGCAAAAAAGAACTCCCCCTTAAAAATTTGCTTGACCTCTTTATTAGTCTTCGAAATTTCGTAAGCTCCAGACTTGGTATAAACCGTCACCTTATTTTTTGAAACAAAAAACGGTACTAACTGACCATTTACCAATTTATTGGCATCGTAGAAAAGCTGTAGTGAGTCGTTTTTATAGAAGAAAATTTGTCCGTAAATGTTATTGCACCAAAGCACTCCTTGGTGATCTTCTTGTAACTGAAAGAATGAGTTTCCTTTTTGCTCTGTGTGAGTGATTTTCACATAATCGGTTCCGTTGTACTTAAACAATCCTTTGTCTGCAGCCAACCAAATAAAGTGGTCTCTATCCTCCTTTACATCGTAAAACTCAACATCGGGCAGCGGCGAAATCTTAGCCATATCAACCGATACATGCTCTTGTGCGCTAAGATGACTGGTTAATAATACGAAAAAACTACAAAGCCAAAAGTTTACCTTTAAAAACATATAGTCGCAAGAAAAAACAAACTTATAACTTAAAAGTTATTTGTAAATATATTTTTTCCGTAACACCTTAGTTTTTTTCTGAAAAATAAAATCAAAAACAATTACTGAATAAAATTAAAGGTAAGTGGGTAGGTTGGCACTTCTCCTCTACTAGCCTTAATAGCGTTTACTATTGGAAATACAATTGAAATCACCCCTAATACAATAAAACCTAAAAGCCCCAAACCAAATAACAAAATAAGTGGTACACAAATAATGCAGTAAACAATTAAACTAAGCTGAAAGTTTAGAATGTTCTTGCCGTGGGCATCCATTTGGTACACTTTATCTCTTTGGGTTAACCAAAATACAAGAGGTAAAAGCAAACTTCCAAAACCAATGATTAAAGTAATAAGCTGGCTTAAATGAGTAAGCACTATTAATTGATTATCTTGTCTCATAATGTTGTTCTTTTTGATTGACTATTATTTGACGCTCAAACATTTAAAATGTTACATCCAACCACAACAAATCTCAGTCTACATTATGTAAAACCAAAAACGGATGGTGTATTTTAAAAGCCAAATTTTCAATGGGATGCCCTGAAAACAACCGCTCTATAAAACTGTGATGTTTCCCCACCATACAAAGCCATTTTATAGCATGGGTTTCAGTGTAATCGTGCACCACATGATACAAAGATTTATCGTTAGCTGCTAAAAAATCATGTTCGGCGTTCGGAAAATGAAGCTCTAAAAAACTGGCGAGATGTGCTTTTGGTTCTGCCTTTTCGGCCATACTACCTGTACTTAAAAATTTCACGTCCGTGTGGTTTTTATCTACCAAATATTTTAATACCTGTAAGCTTTTGGCATCCAACTGCTTTAAATTACTGGTTAAGAACACCAAACGGTCTAAATTAGAAAATGAAACATTTTTGGGAATGGCCAAAACTGGAACATTTGATTGTTGTATAACACGAGCAGTATTGCTTCCAAAAATCATTTTTTCAATTCCCGAAGCCCCTTTAGTACCCATAATAATAAAGTCAATATCATGCTCCTTGACCACTTGGTTAATGGCATCGATAAAATTATCGTAATCCACCAAGCTGTGGAACGTATGTTTAGGGTTTGCAAAATTAGTTTTTAAGTCGCCTATTAATTTTTCAACCGATTTTTTAGAGGAATCGATTAAGGTTCTATACACCGTAGAGTCCGCACTAACAATCATCATATCGTCAGTTATATAAGACGAAGCCTTCTGCACATTAAAAACAAAAAAATCGCAAGGTTCGGATTTCAACAGTACCATAGCATAGTTAATAGCACTTATTGAATTTTCAGAAAAATCGGTGGGCAATAAAACACGTTTCATGTCAATAAAATTTAATATTCCATATACTCCATAAGATTACGTTAAAAACGTTTCTTTAAACACTTCCAACCAGAAACCAGCACTCCTATAAATATACTCATTTTCCGAATATCAAACCATGACAATAATCAGCCGACGAGCTACCATCTAAATTATTTAAAAATTAGCATAATAATTTTAAGCATCGTATTTTCGGCACAATAAATGATAACAAGAACGTTATATCATAAACCAAAAAATATGCTCCGTATTTTATTTGCATTAACCTGCTTCATTTCAGTATCGCTTGGCGCACAAAACACCGCTGTGGGGTTTAACGAAAAACTTACCTATACTGCTGCTTACAACATGTCTGGCATCCTTACCGACCTAGCTCAAGTAACCATGGAAACCAGTCCGGTAAAAACATCGAAAGCCACTTTGTTGCGTTTAAAATGTACAGCTACAACTTATAGCAAATGGGATAATTTCTTTAAAATAAGAGACCTTTACGAAAGCTATGTCAACCCCAAAACGTTAACCCCGTATTTGTACAACCGTGATATTAATGAAGGCGGCTACTACAAAAACATGAAATATACCTACGGCCATAAAAGCGGAACGGTAAAAACGGTAATGAAGAAAAAAAATCATACGGAAAATAAAACCGTAAATATTGGTGCTGGAACAAAGGATATCATCGCCACTATGTACTATATGCGTTTAATGGATTTCGAAAGCATGTCGGCCGGTACCAGTAAAAGCTTTCCCATTATTTTTGACCGTGAAGAATTTAAAGGGGCTATTACCTATTTAGGAAAAGAAACCATCAGTACGACGATTGGTAGCAAGAGCTGTTACAAACTGTCTATTGGGTCGAGCGAATCGGGAGCCGTAAAAGGCACGCTTTGGCTAACTGCCGATGCCAACAAAATACCCGTTTACGGCAAGTTTAAAATACCTGTGGGCACGGGTGAACTTAAAATTAAATCGGCCACCGGCTTAAAAAACCAAATCTGACAATTAAACAAAAACATTAACAGATGAAAAAATTATTTACCATTTTGGCCGTTGCCGCTTCCATATTGGCTATTATACTTGCGGTACTTCCTGTTTCAAATCTTGCGGTTTTCCCATCAATTGCGGCTCTCATTTTCGGTTTTACAGCTTTCTACTTATCAAAAAAAACAGGCAAAGTGAAAAAAATCATTCAGTTTTCATTTTTATTGACCATTATGGCATTGGCCCTCACTACCTATAAAGCTATTTTTACGGAAACCGAAGTGGCCAATACAGACGATTTAAACGCAAAAGAAACCCAACTGGAAGAACAAGCCATTGAAGAATTGGAAGACCTTGAAATAGAAGAGATTGAAATAGACGAAAGTGAACTGGAAGATATTACTATTGAATAGCAACTAACTCCACATTTTTTTTATATTTGTCGTAATATTTATATGAAACTCGCATACTAAAAGTTTTCCTGCCCCAGAGAATGTTTTGATTGTAAGTTGCATGGGATTAAACCTATAAAACACACATGAAAGCCCTCTGTACCCTCTCTCTCATTACATTGGTAGGCACTTGTGCTACACCCAAGTACACCAACAAAATACAAAATATTAAAGACAGCATTATACTTACCGATAGCGCTTTGGTAATGAAATATGCCAACACTATTACGTCCAAGGAACTAAAAACGAATCTGTACCAGTTTTGTTCAAATGAATTTGAAGGTCGAAAAGTTGGTGAGGCCGGACAAAAAAAAGCAGCCCAATATTTGAAGCTTTATTACCAAAGTCAAAATATTGCCTCTCCACTTGGGGCCAAACAATATTTCCAAACGGTATCATCCAACTTTATGGACCATAAATATGAAAGTTCAGAAAATGTGTTGGCTTTTATTGAAGGTAGCGATCAACCAGACGAGGTGGTGATCATCTCGGCGCACCTTGATCACTTGGGAGTATCAGAAAACGGCACCATATATCCCGGTGCAGATGATGATGCCTCGGGCAATGTCGCTTTAATGGAAATGGCACAAGCCTTTAAACTGGCAAAAATTCAAGGCCACGGTCCAAAAAGGAGCCTGCTATTTCTTCATTTAACTGCCGAAGAAACAGGGTTAATGGGCTCCCGGTATTATGTGTCGCACCCAGTTTTTCCGTTAAGCCAAACCTTGGCCAACCTAAACATAGACATGATTGGACGTGTGGACGAACTACAAAAACACAACGAAAATTATATCTATTTGATAGGATCAGACCGATTGAGCAAAGAACTGCACTACCTCTCTGAAAAGGTAAACAGCACCTATTTCAACCTCAATTTAGACTACCGTTACAACAACGAAAATGACCCCAACAAATACTATTCGCGATCGGATCATTATAATTTTGCGTTAAAAGGCATCCCTGTAATATTCTATTTTAACGGTGAACACGCCGATTACCACAAAGTTACCGATACTCCAGATAAAATAAATTTCCCGCTTTTAGAAAAACGTACAAAATTCATTTTTGCTACGGCATGGCAAATTGCCAACCAAGAACACCGCTTGGTAACCGACCAAAACAATCAATTGTTAAAATAGCCTAAAGTTCTATTGGGCCAGTTACTTTTTTCGTATAATAGTGAAACTAAAAAAACAACATATCGCTTTGAAAATTTTAGCATTATTTATTTCCGTAGCCATTTCGGTAACCTCCTGCAGCAATGGTCAAAACAAAAAAAACAATACCCAAACGGCGTCGCCTGAGACATATGCCAAAACTATTACTGCTTCCGAGTTAAAAGAGATGCTGTACACCTATGCTTCAGGTGATTTTGAAGGCAGAAAAACTGGCGAACCCGGACAAAAAAAAGCCATTGAGTTTATAAAAAAACATTATGTAGAAAATGGCATTGCTTCACCCATTGCCGAAGGCGATTATTTCCAGGAAATTCCATCGTCATATTTCCCTAATGGCATTGCCGACTCCGAAAATGTTTTGGCCTATATAAAAGGCAGTGAAAAACCCGAAGAAATTATTATAATTTCGGCACACCTCGACCATGTAGGCGTGGCTAAAAACGGCGATGTGTATAATGGTGCCGATGATGACGGCTCTGGCACCGTAGCCATTATTGAAATGGCCGAAGCTTTTAAAGCCGCCGAAAAAGCAGGCGATGGCCCTAAACGCAGTATACTTTTTTTGCATGTTACAGGTGAAGAGCTGGGGCTGTATGGCTCAAGGTATTACGCCGATGTTGATCCTATATTCCCTCTAGAAAATACGGTTGCCAACTTAAACATAGATATGATTGGCCGAATTGATGACAAACACCAAGGCGGAAAGAACTATTTGTACCTCATTGGATCGGATAGATTGAGCACCGAACTGCACGAAGTTGCGGAAGCCGTTAACAATAAATATTTTAATTTGGAGTTCGATTACACCTTTAATGAAGACAACGACCCCAACCGCTTTTATTATCGATCGGACCACTACAACTTCGCCAAGCACAACATACCCGTTATCTTCTATTTTAACGGCACCCATGCCGATTACCATAAGACGACCGATACGCCCGACAAAATCAATTATGAATTCTTAGAGACCCGAGCCCGTTTAATTTTTCATACCGCTTGGGAATTGGCCAATCGGGAAGAACGCGTGAAATTGGATTAACACTTATATTATTCATTTTAACTATATTGAGCCATATGATCCAAAATTTGAATATATGGCTCCTAAAAAAAAGCTTGTTACCAGTCGAAGTTTTTTCGAAAACCTAGATACTTATTTGGGCGAGTTCGTTTATGGCGGTATAGATGGCACCATAACAACCTTTGCTGTAGTTGCTGGTTCGGTTGGGGCTGGACTGGAAAGTTCCATAGTCATTATTTTAGGTTTTGCCAACCTACTGGCCGATGGGTTTGCCATGTCCATCGGGGCATATTTATCAGCCAAATCAGAAAATGCCAATAAACTTAAAAACGGTAGGTTCAATAATGAACACGCTCAAATAAAAGGCAACAATCAAGAACATATCACAGGTAAAAAATCACCAATACTTATTGGTTTTTTCACCTATTTATCTTTTGTAGTTTTGGGCTTAGTCCCATTGTTAATTTATGTTGTAGATTTCGCAAGGCCTCTGCATATCGATCTATTTTTCATATCTTCCATTTTAACTGGAATAGTTTTTTTTATAATCGGTGCCCTCAAAGCTTATGTTAGCTACTCAAACATAGTTAAAAGTATTATCGAAACCCTTGCCTTAGGTTTTATTGCAGCGCTTGTTGCTTATTATGTTGGTGATATTATCGAAGGACTAATTGTTTCTTCTACAAAATAAACTTATTGAAGACATTTTACCTCCCAGCTAGAGCACATTTTCAACAGATACTTTGAAATTTAACAAGTAAAAAATGATAGCCCAAACACCAACTCCCCCCTATTACGTCGTAATTTTTACTTCCGTAAAAAATGAAGACGATAAAGGGTATTCTGAAATGGCCGATTTTATGGATAAATTAGCCAGCCAACAAGATGGCTTTTTAGGTATTGAAACTGCTCGAAACGATTTAGGCATTACCGTATCGTATTGGCGGGATGCAGACGCCATAAAAAAATGGAAAGCCCATACCGATCACCAAATGGCGCAAAAAAAGGGTAAAACCGATTGGTACAAACAATACAAAGTCCGTATTGCAAAAGTAGAGCGCGACTACGATTTCGGGCTATAATCATGAATATCCGTTATCAATCATAAAACTGCTCGTCTCCCAGAACTTGTTTTAGGATATCATTATAAAATTGTGACTCTCAAACAATAGGAGATGCTGAATCAAATTCAGCATGACAACAACACACTACGGATCAGTCCTAAAAGTTGGGGAGTTAAATAGTTTTATCTTTGGGGAAAATTAAATTTGTGGAAATTTCTAAAGAATTACTATCCTTATTGCTACCTGATTTTTTGGTAGACCATTTTAGTTTTA
>NZ_JAAVJS010000177.1:0-494 GCF_012037625.1 Tamlana crocina | reverse complement strand
AGCTTCCTTACCTGTTTATTTACCTAATTTCAGACAACGACCAGGAAGAAGTCAGGGCCACTATCCGGTTCGTTTTTAGTGAAGCTTCTTTTCTCATTATTGGTAATAAATACTTTGATGGTTATAAAAGATTGATGTACTGCCTCGCCGAGGCCATGTCTTCAAAATTTAAATCCTTCTTAATGTTGGAAATATATTCAGGAACTTATGGTTCCAAAAAGTTCTGCATTAAAGGTCCGGCAGAGAAATTACCTTCTACTCTTGAAATGTTCAAGAATGAACTTGATAATCTTACCTCCAAATACCTGGTTCTGGATCTGGAGAAAACAGTTATAGAAAACACTACTCATAGACAACCGGAAGGAAGTCAGCCGTTGCTAAGCCTTGAAGAGATCAGGGAATCGGGTTGTTTATTATTAGGGCTGGAAGTACCACCAGTGTATAGAAATGAAGAAGGAGAAGAGTTTCCGGTATTTTTCCGAAGTTTTAAAGAT
>NZ_JAAVJS010000176.1:0-494 GCF_012037625.1 Tamlana crocina | reverse complement strand
GAAGCAAATTTCCAACGAGTTTATCAAAAGAACTTTCAGTTTTGTATTGCCTGTCTATCACCTCTGTTGCCGTTGCTATACCTTCCTCAAGATGATCACGGTACGAAGCCCGAAGTTCTTCAATAAGATTCTCCATTTCCCGGTCTTTTTCAAAATCACTTAACCACAGTAATCGATGATTTGCTTTTACTCCTGTTAATTTGCGGTCTTTGATCTCCAAATCAATTTCACCCAGAACTGCAGCATCTGACAGAGCCTGTACCATATAAGTATTATTAATTATTTCGGGTTTTGTAATGAGATCGTGGCTATGGCCTCCCAATATGATGTCAATTTCAGAAAATTCTTCCGCAGTTAATCTGTCAACAGCAGTTCCCTGGTGGGAAAGCAGTACAATAATATCTGCCTTGTCTTTAAGCTCAGGTAAAACTTCCTTTAAGACTTCATTCCCACGGAGAAATTCCAGATCCTTCATATTCTCTGAATTACCCGTA
>NZ_JAAVJS010000175.1:0-494 GCF_012037625.1 Tamlana crocina | reverse complement strand
AACGTTAAAACAGTTTTACGGCAAAAAAGGCTTTCAAGTGGAGAGTTTCCCGTCTGCCTTAGGGTTACGAAAGACCGCAAATCAAAATACTTCAAAACTATTTTTAACGCCACCGAAGATGAGTGGAATTCCGCAACAGGAAAGTTTACCAAGCGAAATAATAATTACCTTCAAAACAATAGACTCTTAATTAAATTCCAAGATCGCGCGTTGGAAATCCTTGGAAATTTAAAGATTAAAAGCGACGATTTCACTTTAGAGGATTTTGAGAAAAACTATAGAGAGATTTCAAATCCTGTACAAAATAACGTCTTTACATTTTGGAATGAGATTGTTGAAGAAATGACACAGGCAGGAAGAATGGGAAATGCCAGAATAAATCGGGAGGCTTCTAAATCAATCCTAAAATTTAATGGATCTAAAAATCTAACCTTCAAGAATATTACTCCAGCTTTTCTTAACAAATATGAAGTATACATGCGATCAAGAGGCGG
>NZ_JAAVJS010000174.1:0-495 GCF_012037625.1 Tamlana crocina | reverse complement strand
ATGCTTATGAAGAGTTGAGCAAAGTGAGTGACCAGTTCACCATTGCTGCAGCTTTTGGTAACGTTCACGGTGTGTACAAACCGGGAAATGTAAAACTAACTCCTGTAATTCTAAAAAATTCTCAGGAATTTATTTCTGAAAAATACGGGGTAGGTAAAAACACCATAGATTTCGTTTTTCACGGCGGAAGCGGTTCTACCGTAGAAGAAATTCGAGAAGCAATTAGCTACGGAGTCATCAAAATGAACATTGATACAGATCTTCAATACGCTTACCTCGAAGGAATTCGTGACTATATGGGCGAAAGAGCAGATTATTTGAAATCCCAGATAGGAAATCCTGAAGGTGCAGATGTTCCTAACAAGAAACACTACGATCCAAGAAAATGGATCCGTGAAGGAGAATTAACCTTTAAAGCCCGTCTAAAAAAGGCTTTTGAAGACCTAAATAATATTAATACACTTTAAACCTATTGCAAAGGCCGCAAAAACGTTA
>NZ_JAAVJS010000173.1:0-496 GCF_012037625.1 Tamlana crocina | reverse complement strand
ACTGGTTTGAGTAATACTAAAGTGAAGGAAAATATTAAAAACACCTACCAGTATATCAAAGCAAACGAAAAGACAATTTTAAACTCTCAGCATTCTTTGTCCAATTTTGATATTTCAGTTCAGGTTACAACAGTCCTAGGATCCAATATTTCTACTGGAATAGGATCTGCTGTTTATATGGCCGTAATTTCATCTATTTATAAAAAGAATTTAAAGCCTGGCCTGGCCGTTCTTGGGAATATTTCGGTAGGTGGAGCAGTGGAGAAATCTATTAACCTGGCAGACAAAATCACAATGCTTTCAGAAAACGGTGCCAAAACAACTATAGTACCTATGGACAATCTTCCAGAACTGGCCAATGTGCCAGCAAGTGTGCTTGGAAATACGGATGTGCCCTTTTATTCTAATAATCAGATGTTGATGCAGAAAGGGATTTTGTTGGAGTGACAATAAAAAGTAAGGATTGTAATAATTTAAAAAAATGATAGAAATAGAC
>NZ_JAAVJS010000172.1:0-496 GCF_012037625.1 Tamlana crocina | reverse complement strand
GTAAAGGATACGTGTTTTTTTCCTAAGAAATAAGTTTTTTCTCAGCACCGCCAAAACAGGAATGGTGTTGGACGAAAAACTGATTACATTATCAGGTTTTAGGCGGTTCTCTTTTGCTATTGCCCATTCCAGGATTGAAGACAAAGGATGACCTAAACGAATGTAATCATAAGCCGTAGGCAAAGCAGCAAGGGCAGCAGGTTTAGCATTATTTTCTTCAAATAAAGTTTCGAACTCATCCAAAAATTGGGTTTTGGCCAACTGTTCATTATAAATATCCAGCCGATGAGTAGTTAGTTTCAGCCAGTCTGCCGGCATATTATTTAATACCTCTTCAATATATTTTCGCACTTTAGTCTCTTTCATTTTCTTAATTATTTTATATGCCGCTCGTTTTCAAGGGTCGGCATCTTTTTATCTATTTTCCAGAGCCTGTTTTTAAAAAAGGCCAATATTTTACCTCTATCGAACAGCAGATTTTTTCTGAAAAATGTAG
>NZ_JAAVJS010000171.1:0-496 GCF_012037625.1 Tamlana crocina | reverse complement strand
ACCATGTTGGAGCACAATTTTTCGCCATGAAGCGCCCTCGAGGGCTTAACTACGCAACCACTCTTTATTACGACCGCACATTCAACGAAAAATTCCGTGGAAAGCTTACTTATACTGCAGATTCCTATTCTTTTTCTAACATAGGGCTGTTGCTATCGGCAACGATTTCCAATTTTAATGTTTATATTGCTGCAGACAATTTGCTGGATTATGCCAACCTGGCAAAGGCGCGCAACGCTTCGGTGCAGCTTGGATTCCAGCTCTTATTTTCCAGGGAATGAAAAAATATATCTCCGCTTTTCTATTTTGTTTTGGATTGAGTGCTTCCGTAGCAGCTCAGGATCTTAATAATTATCAATACGTACAGGTGCCCGATAAGTTCGAGTTTCTAAAAGAGGAAAATCAATATCAGTTAAATGCGTTAACAGCTTTTTTGCTTGAAAAATATGGTTTTAAACCACTTTATAAAAAGGAACTTCCACCGGGAATTCAACCA
>NZ_JAAVJS010000170.1:0-497 GCF_012037625.1 Tamlana crocina | reverse complement strand
CGTACTGCCGACATTGCGGCAAAAATGAGACGTTCAAAAAATACGTAGTCCTCTTTTACCTTCAGTTACAAATAATTGATCCACAATGATCTTCTGATAATGAAGAATGTCTTCAAAACTTAACGTCCTGTCCTTCATGTCCTTTAGTCATTTTTGAGCAGGTTAATAGCCGCCAATGTAGAATTCCCAGGCTATTTCTGGAACATTGTCAAAATACTGCACATCGTTGATCCAAACTTTTCCAATTTTTTCTTCTTCACTGGTGAGTTCGAAGCCCGGACTGGTTTTGGTGATCTTCCTCGTGATCTTGTTGTCCCCGCCCTCAGGATAAGTTGTAATTGAATCTTCCAAGACCGGACTTTCCAGAAAATGAAATTGTCGCAATTCCCCGCCAAGCTTCACCAATTGCCAGAATTACACATGATCTGCCGGGTAAGGAACTCTTGGAAAATCTATTTTTAAATTTGTTTAGATTTTAAAGCATAATTTATTCCTGT
>NZ_JAAVJS010000169.1:0-497 GCF_012037625.1 Tamlana crocina | reverse complement strand
AAACCTGCAGTTATCGCGAGATTTCCGGCCTTTACCCACTATGAAGCTCAACCCGGAGGTGAAGAATATTTTTGATTTTAAATTTGAAGATTTTATATTGGAAAATTATGATCCGCATCCTGCCATAAAAGGTCGGGTCGCAGTATAATTTTTTTCTAATCCAAAATTTTTTAAACACTATGAAGAAGTTCCTTGTTATCACATGTTTTGTATTCGGCGGAATCGCAGCAGCACAGGCACAGCAAACCTCACCCGTTTGGCCCGGATGCGAAGAAGTTGAAGATCAATCAAAATGTTTTAACGAAAAACTGGCAGAACACGTAAGGAACAACTACGAATTTCCCATGAAAGAGAATGTATACATCCGCGGAAAAGTAACTGTTTCCTTTGATGTTACTGAAACCGGAGAAGTAGTTGTAAAGTCTGTAGAAGGTCCAAAGCCGGAAGTGAACACCGCGGCACGAAAAATGCTTGAAAAAATTCCCGACATGAAGCCG
>NZ_JAAVJS010000168.1:0-497 GCF_012037625.1 Tamlana crocina | reverse complement strand
AGAAAAAGAAGCGATCAAGATCCCGTCTTTCCTTGATGACAACCTGGATTTTGTAGCTAAAAGGGTCTTATACGACAATCTTGTTCTGGAAAACACTACCGGAAACCTCCGCATTGTGGATGAAACCGCCAGCCTAACCAACGTCTCCTCAAACATTTTCGGCGGAAATATCCTGCTCAACGGTAGCGTTTCTACAAAACAAGCAGTGCCTAATTTTACTATGCAACTTAATTTGAAGTCAATTGACATCGCCAGATCCTTTAACGATATGGAATTGCTAAGGAATCTTGCACCCATCGCACAGGCGCTTCAGGGGCAATTGACTACCAATATTGATCTGCGTGGAAACTTAAATGATGATCTCACTCCTCAATTGCAAACTCTTGCAGGTAACGCTCTTGCCGAGATCCTGGGAGCCCGCGTAAATCCGGAACAAACACCGTTACTGGCAAAACTGGATGAACGTCTCAATTTCGTAGACCTGAGTGATCTAAACC
>NZ_JAAVJS010000017.1:0-73902 GCF_012037625.1 Tamlana crocina | reverse complement strand
CCTTAAATGGGCTATCTCTTTTTCTTCATCGGTCATTTTTGGTTTGCCTCGACCAGGAAAACTGTTCTTTCCGTAATCCTTTAGCTCGCTGCGCCAGCGGTAAAGAACGGAGGGGTAGATGTCTAGGTCTTTGCAGACCTGCCCCACATTATCTTTGGCATAACTCAATTACACTGCTTTTTGTTTAAACTCTAGTGTGTAGTGTCTGGCTCGTTTTTTCATAATTGCTAAATTAACCACTAGCAAACAAAGTCTCTCAACTTTTTGTCCAGTCTAATGTAGCAATTCCAATATTAAGTGAAATGCGGGGTAGCTCTCAGTGAAAACGGAAAGTGTTGATGTTTGCTTAAATAGCAATAAGGTGAAACCTGTACTAAAGGTGTTTCTTGAAGATGATACAGCTGAAGTTGCAGGTGCGTAAACGCATAAGTTTGGTTGACATGGAATTTTTGAAAATCACAATCTAAATCTACTTGATGAAAATGGGTAGAGGCATCGCCATTACAAACCTTGTGCTCGTGGTGCTCAAAAAGGTGTGCCAATTTATGAGAGGCCGGCAATAACAAGGTGGTCACTACAAATAGCGCAAGCACTTTAAAGCTGATATGTGATTTTAATGCAATCAATTAATCTACAAAACGTTTTAGACCAATTCGGCGAAGCATCTTTTTTTCAAAATTCCAAAAGAATTGGTGTTGCCCAAAAAGCCAGCCAAAACCTACTAGCAAAAATTGATATACTGTAAAGAGTAAAATAATTCGGGTAACCCAATAGCCAAATGTTCCAAAACTTTCAGTTGTGATATTTAAATAGCTTAAAATGGGTTTGCCAATGTATGAAGCTGTTGATCCCGTTATGGAAAAAACCAAAAAAATAATAGCTATTTGCCAATTGTTGTCAATGCCCCAGCGCGCTTTTAATTTTTTCAAAGTCTGCATTTTAGTTGCAAAAGTACTAAAATCACAATTAAATACGAGGCACCCACGGCCCTAATCTTTGATTGTAGGTCATTTGGAAGTATATAAAATAATTATATAGTAAGTAGTTTACTTCGTACCCGTAGTCAATGTTGGGCTGATAATCAATTTGAAGCTCGTATAAGTTAGGATTATAGCGCTGAGGTTGAAGCACACGTTGGTTCCATTCGATAACGTATTGATAATTTCGGTTTTCCAAATATTGTTGTGAGTAAAAACCGTGAGGCCTAGCTCGGCTAGCCACCCAAAAATTGAAACCGGGCTCGATGATAATGATTTCGTATTCGGTTTTGTCGCTGGAAATAACAACCGTGTCGTTATTCTTTAAGGTTTGTAGGCGCTCATCATCTATTGAAGCCGTTTGTTTTGTGGTATTGCAATTGAAAGCTAAGGCCGCTAAGATTAATATGTAGAATAGTTTTTTCATAGTTTTATTTTAATGGTTTATTCAAATTTAAGGCCAAAGGGAAGTAGTTACGAAACCACAATGAGTAAACCATTACTTTTAATTAGGGAACGCCATTTGGCATATTCTAAATTTACGAAAAACTATTTTTTGAGTGGCCGGATTTAAGGGGTTTTAACAAAAAAGCGCCGAAAACGATACCGTTCTCGACGCCAAATCTTTAAGTGTTAAAAAAAGATTGTTATTTTCCGCCAAACAAGCCGCCTAATAGACCGCCAAGTCCGCCTTTGTTTTTTGCATTTCCTAAAACCATTCCGGCTACATCGTCAACAACGCTGCCATCGCCGTCGGCATCGAGTATTTTTTCCAAAAAGCTTTGCTCTTCTTTGGCTGAGTTTCCTCCGAGCAAACCTCCAAGCAAACCTCCCAAATCATTTGGTGTACTCACATTGTTTTGTCTGGCCTGTTTTCCCAAAACGCCCATTAAAATAGGAGCGGCCACTTTTAGGATGTTTCCCACATCGCCGGCACTAACACCGGACTTTTCACCGATTATTTTTTCTATGCCTTGTTTTTTTGTTCCTAAAACATGACTTAAAATTTTGTCGCCATCATTTTTTACGGCATCATCAACACCACCACTAAATAGGCCACCAATATTATTAATAATACTTCCGTCGTGTTTACTGTTCATTAAGGCTCCCATTAACCCTTCTGCACCTTGCGGTGTTGAGGCATTTCGTTCCATAGCTTTCATAAGTACGGGTAATGCCATTGTAAGCACGCTGCTCGTTCTGGTTTCATCAGTTCCCGTTGAACCCGATACGCCGCTAATAATTGTTTTTCCTAAATCACTGTTTAAAAGATCTAAAATTCCGGACATGATATTTATTTTTTGTAAGATTAAAATTAAAAGGTAAGGTACAAAAAAAGTCCTAACCGTTATAGTTAGGACTCGTTTATAATGTTTTGGTCACATTGAAATGTAAACCAAGTCTAGGTTTTTTAGAAATTACCCAAGAATACTGATAATTTGCGAAGCCAATTCTTCACCAATTCTATCTTGAGCTTCGTTAGTGGCTGCACCAGTGTGAGGTGTTAACGATAGTGCAGGGTTCATTAACAATTGCATTTCTGGTTTTGGCTCTTTTTCAAAAACATCTAGAGCAGCTCTGGCTACTTTTCCGCTTTCAATCGCTTTAACCAAAGCTACTTCGTTTACTACACCACCACGTGCTGCGTTGGCAATGATAACGCCGTCTTTCATCATGTTGAACTCGGCTTCATCAATAACGTAATCTTTTTGTGCAGGTACGTGTAATGTTAAGAAATCGGCTTGTTTTAAAACGTCTTCTTTTGAAATGGTTTCAATTTCGAAGTTTACTTTTTGTCCGTCGAAAAATTCCAATTCCAAATTGGCTTTTTCCAAAAACGGATCGAAAGCCACTACTTTCATTCCAGCTCCCAAAGCTACTTTTGCGGTAGCTTGACCGATACGGCCAAAACCTAAAACACCTAAAGTTTTTCCTTTAAGCTCGGTACCTTTGGCATAAGCCTTCTTTAAACCTTTAAAGTTGCTGTCTCCTTCAAGTGGCATTTCTCGGTTGGCATTGTGAAGAAAACGCGCCAATCCGTAAAAATGACCGAAAACCAATTCGGCTACAGAGTGCGAAGAAGCTGCAGGTGTATTGATAACGTGCAAGCCTTTTTCGCGAGCGTATTCTACATCGATATTGTCCATACCAACACCACCGCGACCAATGATTTTTAGGCTTGGGCAGCTGTCTATTAAATCTTTGCGAACCGTGGTGGCACTACGAACCAAAAGAACAGCAATGTCGTTCTCGTTGATGTAATTGGCTAACTGTTCTTGAGCTACGGTTGTTGTGATCACTTCGTATCCACCTTTTTCAAGGGCTTTAATGCCGCTTTGAGAAATACCGTCGTTTGCTAATACTTTCATTTAAATTCTATTTTTTTATTTCCTCGAAGGAGGAAATCTTTATTGTTCATAATGCGCTTTTAAGGATTTCCATCTTCATGGAAATGAAAAAGACGACTTTTAATTTATGCTTTGCTTTCCAATTCGCTCATCACCTCAACCAAAACTTTTACGCTCTCGATAGGCATGGCGTTGTACATAGAGGCGCGGTAACCACCAACACTTCTGTGACCGTTAACACCGCTAATTCCAGCTTCTTTAAGCATGGTTTCAAAAGTGTCTTTTAAATTGTCGTTGGTCAGGTTGAAGGTCGCGTTCATTAACGAACGATCTTCCTTAACTGCAAACCCTTCAAATAGTGGGTTCAAATCAATTTCAGAATACATAATAGAGGCTTTCTTTTCGTTCTCTTTTTCAATGGCAGCAATACCGCCTTTGCCCTTCAGCCACTCTAACGTTAACATTGAAGTATAGATAGGGAATACAGGAGGCGTATTGAACATACTGCCTTTATCGATATGCACTTGGTAATCCATCATCGATGGGATTTTACGGGATACTTTTCCTAAAATATCTTCTTTAACAACAACTAAAGTTGTTCCAGCAGGGCCCATGTTTTTTTGAGCTCCGGCGTAAATTAATCCGAATTGTGAAAAGTCTAGAGTACGAGAGAAAATATCGCTACTCATATCGCAAACCATTGGTATGTTGGTTTTTGGGAAACTCTTCATTTGCGTACCAAAAATAGTGTTGTTTGAGGTACAGTGGAAATAATCGTAATCTTCAGGAATTTCGTAACCTTTAGGGATGTAGTTGTAGTTGGCATCTTTTGAAGAACCTACTTCGTAAACATCATCAAAAATTTTAGCTTCCTTAATGGCTTTTGCTGCCCAAGATCCAGAATTTAAATAACCGGCTCTTTTTTCTAAAAGGTTAAGGGCAACCATTAAAAATTGTGTGCTGGCACCACCTTGTAAAAACAAAGCCTTGTAGCCTTTACCTTCTAAGCCTAGCAGCTCTAAAACCAAAGCTCTGGCGTTTTCCATAATATCCACAAAATCTTTACTTCTGTGAGATATTTCAATTAAAGATAAACCAGAATTGTTATAATCAACTACCGCTTCAGATGCTTTAAGCAATACTTCCTGTGGTAAAATACTTGGTCCTGCGCTAAAGTTATGTTTTTTCATGTTTGTTATAAAAAATTGAGATGCAAAGTTGCTAATTAATTAGGGATTATATAGTATTAAATCCATATTTTTTTTAGGAAATCGATATTAAAAATTCAACAGAATCAACACTATCTGCATAATCCCAAAGTTTGGGTTTTTGGGTGTGCCCAAACGGCACTTCTTTTTCTGTAAAACCATTAGAAACAATACATTGAATTAATGCTTGGTCTTGGTTTAATTTTTCTTTCAATTGCTCGGTATTCTTGTAATATTCGTAAAACAAAGTAGCAATGGGCGAGGCGTAGCTTTGGTCTTCTTTTATCATAAAGAATCCGTTTTCAAGCATATCGAATTCGCTCATTAAATACACGGCCTTGTTGTAGTCGTAATTATTGGCGTATTTGGCTTTTTCTATTATGGGATGCCAATGGTAAATAGATTCGAAAAAGGTGTTGAAATCATAGCCTTTGGGCACAAATAGTTTCGAAACATTGCGGCAGCCCAATCCGTAATATCTAAATATGTCTTCCGATAGGTTTTTTAAGTCTTCCGTACTTTCATCACCTGTTAGTACGGCAACAGAGTTTCGGTTGTTACGAATAATAGACGGTTTGTCCTTAAAATAATATTCAAAGTAACGGGCGGTGTTATTGCTTCCGGTGGCAATAACGGCATCAAAATTTTCAACTTTATCTTCCGTAAAACTTATTTTTCCTTTAAACTGTGGTTCCACATATTCCAAATACTTCGCCAAAAAGGGTAGCAAATGTTTGTCGTTTGAAGATTGTTTAACTAAGACGTTGTGGCCACTAATTAAAACCGACAAAAAATCATGAAAGCCCACCAAAGGGATGTTCCCCGCCATGATGATGGCTACGGTTTTGGGTTCAACTTTACCAAAATCATAAGGGGTTAGCCATTTGGTTAAGTTTTTTTCGGTTAAGGATTCAGCCCATCCGTTAATGGCAAAGCGCATATTTTCTGGAGTAAACCATCCGTTGTGTTCTTCGGCCAGTTTTAGTTGGTGCTTAAAGCCGTCGAAAAAAATGTCGTTGTGTTCCACATCATCATTTTTTTTGAAGATTTCGGTAGAAAATTGCCTTAAAAAATCTCCTAATTTTGCAAATGCGGTAATTCTTTTCTGTAATTGCATCCTTAAATTTGGTTATGAATGGTTTTGGCTTTATTTTTGCGACTGCAAAGTTAGAAAGAAAAAAACGCTATGGCAATTATTATAACAGACGAATGTATAAATTGTGGCGCTTGCGAACCGGAGTGCCCAAACACAGCAATATATGAAGGCGCGGACGATTGGCGCTATAAAGATGGGACCAGCTTGGAAGGCACCGTGGTATTGACCAACGGAACCGAAGTGGATGCTGATGAGGCCCAAGAGCCCATTAGCGACGAGATTTACTATATCGTGCCTGATAAATGTACAGAGTGTAAAGGTTTCCATGACGAGCCACAATGTGCGGCAGTATGCCCAGTGGATTGTTGTGTGCCTGATGAAGATAACGAGGAAACCGAAGAAGAGCTTTTGGCCAAGCAAAAGTTTATGCACCCAGACGGATAATCGAAAATTTACAATTAGTGATACAAAATTAAATCCTGAGTCTTTTTGGCTCGGGATTTTTTTTCGCCTATAGTGAGCTCCGCCCTAAAATTAAAATCTGTATCTTCTAAAATTAGGTTTTGAGCGTTCTATTATTCATCGATTTGCAGATTTTTTACGAATTGAGCTTACTAAAAACGGAAATGTAATTGGTTTAATTGTTTGATTTTTAGTTTTTTATGATTAAATTTAATAGCAACTTTGGCTAGGGTTGTTTTTATCGCTATTAAAACTTTAACATCATGAAAAATCTCTGTCTTCTATTCTCGTGTTTTATTCTTTTTTATTTGTTTTCCTGTAAGCCCAATTTGGTAGGGCTAGGCGAAAAAACATATAGTCCGCAACTCGATAAAATCATGGTTGAGCAATTGGGCATAAATGATTCGGTAAATATTGTTCCACCGCAATCATTTATGGTACAAAGAAATTTAGTGAATAATGGTAATGCCGATGTGAATGCTTCCTATGTGATTAGAGATAGAATTCAACCTATGGTGTTTCAGGCTATTGTTGGCAATTATGGTTTCGATACCATACCCAACACAACTATTTATGAAGAAACCATTAATGGACCACAACTGGCAAGTTCGGCACAAGATTCCATTTCCTTTGGTCCAATTGGCCCGTTGGGATGTGGCATGTATAAGGAGACCATCACCATTGATACGCTCAATACAGTTGATGAATCGAATGAATTTGACAATCAATCCGTTCACTATTTTTTCGTACCAAGCACTCAAAATTTTAGTGTAACCAAGAATGAAATATTAACTGGAGTGCCTCATGATTCGGGCAAAATTGTAACAACAGTTTTTACGGTTACTGCCGGGCCAACATTTTCTGTTGAATATGCGCACTTTACTTATGTTTCCACTGAAGGCTCAAAAGCTGTTACTTTTCCCGCTCCACCGGTTAACATACCGGCAGGAACTTCCTTAGATATAAGTATGGAAATTGAAGTAATCGAGCATAAGTTTACTTCGGGTTTTGAATCCAGTATTTATGGAAAGATTACCACTATTTCTGAAGATGGTTGTATTATAAAGCACGAAGGGGCTAAGGTGTTTGTAGAACATTCAAATTAGCGAGAAAAAGGTTTAAAACTAAATCCCGAGCTTTTTAGCTTGGGATTTTTTATTTTAGCATAATGAACCAAACTAAGGTATTTCTTTTAATTGATGGCGAACGCCCCGAAACGCTTCCCGATTTGTCGAGCTACGATTTGGTGTGCGCTACCGATGGGGCTTATCGGTTTTTAATGGAAAAGGCAGTTGTTCCCGATTTTATAAGCGGAGATTTCGACTCGTTGGAAGAGCTTCCGAAAAGCATTGAGGTGATTGAAACCCCAGACCAAAATTATACCGATTTTGAAAAGATTTTGAAGATTCTTTTTGAAAGAGGTTATAAAAACATCCATGTGTTTGGTGCCAGCGGAAAGGAGCAAGATCACTTTTTAAGCAACCTGCACATCGCTATGGTTTGGCGAAATGATTTGAACCTTATTTTTTTTGATAATTACGGCTATTACTTTTTAGCCGAAAACACCACCGAAATAAAAAACAGTAAGGGTAAAACTGTGTCCTTAATTCCGTTTCCCGAAGCTAAAGGCATTACCACTCAGGGACTAAAATACCCCTTAACCAACTCAACCCTAATTTTTGGAGAAAAAATTGGTGAGCGTAACCTTGCTATTGCAAACCACGTAACCATTCGGTTTAACAGCGGTTTTTTGTTTGTGTTTGTGAACAAATGCAAGTAGGTTTAACTTGTTGAAAAACATAAGGGTATGCTAAAAAAAACAAGAATATAAAACCGAAGATCTAAATAATTTCTGTAATTTTGGAATAGAGCCTAAATACAGCAATTATGGAAAATAAGCAGGTAGAAGTGATTTTTAATCCAACTTCCGATTTTTTTGATAAAAATGACCCTAGATGGGCACAACAAAAAAACTTGTTGGTTAGCGATTTACAGGGCCGGGCAACAAAGGTGGAAAAAAGAATAGACCCCGTGGAAGGTATGAAAGGTGGGCTAGAAACCTTAATAGTTACCATCGGGCCGGCAGTAGTCACCGGTATAGTTGATATTATTAAAGCTTGGCTGGCTAGAGATCGTTCCACAAAAATCGAATTGTCTGCAAATATTGACGGAAAGACGGTGTCGATTACCGCCGATGCTAATGGTATCGATAAAAATACCTTAAAGCAATTTCTCCAAAAGGCTATAGATAAAACAGCATGATATGGATGCGACCTATAAAGCGATACTCATTGCTAACAATGAATTCCCAGAGGATCCCCACGGATTACCTAAGCTTAATGGGCCTGCAAACGACATAAAAATTTTAAAAGAAGCCCTTTGCAATCCCGAAAAGGGTTTGTTTGAGGAAAAAAATATTACAACGCTTTTAAATGCCACATCGGGTGAAATTTTATCAGCCTTAGAGCAGTTTTTCAAAAGCTTAAAATATACCGACCAATCCTTATTTTATTATAGCGGACATGGATTGCAGGACAGAATGAGCCGACTGTATTTGTGCGCCAAAAACTCAAAAAAAGATTCCCTGATTTCTACAACAATTTCTGATAATGCATTAAATATGCTTTTGGAATCTTGCCAAACTAGAAAACATATTTTAATATTCGACTGCTGCCACAGCGGCGGATTTAAAGGTGGCGATTTACCCCAGTCGTTACAAGGCGAAGGCCGTTTTGTGATTACAAGTTCAACTTCCGAAGAATTGACCACCGATACCGATAATCCCGATGGGCCAAGTCCGTTTACAAAATACCTCCACGAAGCGCTTTTAAGTGAAGGGATTGATCAAAATCAAGATGGGTACGTTAGCGTTAATGAGGTTTACGAGTATATTTTTCCAAGAATTTACAAGGAAACCAAACAACGTCCGCAACGGAAATTTGGCGATACCTCGGGGGATCTTCCGCTGTGTAAACGAAAAGTTTTGGTTCAAAGCCCGTTGAAACCGGAAAAAGTTGAAAACAAAACCCTGAATTTGGGCAGTGGGAAACCAAAGCTTAACGTATCGGAGCAACGGATAGACCATTTAGCGGTTAAAGCCAATGAAAAATTGCTCGATGAAATTATAGATGTTTTTAATGAAGGCAGTGGAGAATTGGATTGGGAGGCCACCTGTGATTGTGATTGGATAGCTATTGAAACCCATGATACCTATATAAAGCTCAAATTAACACCGAAAGCAGGGATGAACCGTGGGAGCATTAGGGTAAAGGATAAAAGCGGCGGAGGCTCTAAAACCATTAGGGTAACGGTGGAAAAATTAGAACCACTAATTGTAAAACCGGAGCAAGAAAAGACAGCCGAACCCCAAAAAAAGGAACAACACGTTTTGGGTAAAGATTCCTCTGTGCGTTCAACAAAGCTGTTGGTTTTTAAGGATGTGAAAATGCGACACATCAACCAAGCGAAAGCAGTGGTGGATAATTCTGAGCAATCTGGTGTGATTGAAGTGTTTTCAGATCGAATTGAATTTGTTGGCGACGTTAAAATTACTATTAAAGATATTGATGTTTTAGATTATTATCCGCAGGACATCAACCCCGGTTATACCTATAATTACATGGGGATTTCTGGGAATTATGATGGGGTTAAGAAAATGATGTATTTCTATGTGTTCAGTTGGTTTGGAGCCGGACAGACTTGGAAAATGGCGGAACAGATTTATGGGTTGATCAAAAATAAAAAACTCGCCGTCGAACCTAATTTTACAACGCATATTAATAATCCGCCCAATCAAAATACAAACTCAAATACGCAACCTCCGGAAAACCCACCGCCCCCGCAAAACAATATTTATATGCCCGGGGCTTGGAATATTTATATTTATCAATTCGGCCAGCAAATATCTTATTTAAATCTTTATTTCAACGTTGGGGGAGCCCTGAGTGGAACGCAACAAAGTGTTGATGGTTTCTCGCAAATAAGTGGCACTTGGGGCTACAATCCGTACAACAAATTATTGTCTTATAATGTTATGGTTTCCCTCTTTAGTGGTACTGTTCCGGATAGTGGAAGTGTAAGCCTTCAAATGGATCCCAATGGTAACATTTCCGGTACAGATCTATTGGGACGGCGATGGACGCTGCAAAAAACGGGAAATTAGTTTGTTGTTTTTTTAAAAGTATTTGGGTCACTGAAATTAAATTTGATTGTCTGTTTTGATAATACCTTGTTTTCGTCATGCTGTCCCGATAGTTATCGAGCTTGATTCAGGATCTCATATTGTTTGTAGATTACCATTTTAAGATGAGACCCTGAAACAACACTTCGACTACGCTCAGTGTGACAATTCAGGGTGACGGGCAATTTTATGATTGAGAACGGGTGTTCTTAATTAAATTAATGAAAATGAATTTTAGGCAGGTAATTGTTGTAAAATAAACTTCATATCTTAGTGGCAACTAGCGCACCAGTCCGATAGTTTTCAAATAAAGTTAAAACATGACTAAAACCATCAAGTTCGTCATTGTGGGCAGTGGCAATATTGCTTCCACATATCTTTCCGCAGTCAATAATATTTCAAAAGCCGAAGTTGTGGGAGTGGTTTCCCGAAAATCTGAAAAACCAAAAGCTTTAAATCACTTGCCTTTTTTTAAAAGTATTTCGGAAGTAACGATTGATTTTAATGCGGTTATAATTTGTACACCAAACGGATTGCATCATATTAGCGCTGTTGAAGCAGCCAACAAAGGAAAGCACGTGCTTTGCGAAAAGCCCATCGATATTACTTTGGAGGCTATCGATAAAATGATTGAAGCCAGTAAAAAAAACGATGTGAAATTGGGTGTAGCGTATCAACGGCGCTACAGTTCAGACAATCCCATTGTAAAAAAAATGATTGATTCGGGTGAATTGGGACGTGTTTTTTCAGTGGATTTATCGGTCAAGAACTATCGAGATGATGCTTACTATGATTCCGCTCCTTATCGGGGAACGTATAAAATTGATGGTGGTGGGCCATTTATTCAGCAAGCTTGCCATTATATCGATTTATATTATTGGTTCTTTGGAAAACCCAAAAAACTGGTGAGTCAATTAGGGACTTTCGTTCACGATATTGAAGTGGAAGACCACGGTGCGGCTATTTGCCTTCACGATTCTGGAATGATTGGAACCATTACCGCATCAACGGCCACAAAACCCGGTTTTCCTGCGAAAATGGAAATTTACACTAGTAAAGGCTATTTGATTTTAGATAACGATGTGATTACTCACTGGGATATTGAAGGTGTTGAAAACCCAACAGCGCAAACCCCAAACGAAAATACCCATACAGGTGCAGCTACGGCGGCCGTGGCCGATACCACTAATCATGAAATGATTTTAAACGATTTTATTGCTGCGATACAAACTGGCGGTGATTGCTTAATTTCTGGCGAATCGGCCAGAAATGCCACCGAAATGATTTTGGAAATTTATAATAGCCAGTTTTGATTTTCAAATTCCAAAGGGCTAAATTCCAAATTTCAAAAAAGAGATGCTTCGACTGCGCTCAGCATGACAAACTTCTTGCTTCCAGCTTTCAAACTTCACAATAGTTCATTCCATGCCTTCAGGGTTAAATTTTATTTTAACGAAACGTTGGTTTTTCAGGTTGTCTATATCTTGACCAAACATAAGTAAGGTGTCATCGCTCATCCAATTATACAGTAAGGGTCTAATGGTGATATCTTCCAGTTGAAAATTTCTAATTAATGGTTTTCTAATATAATCGCCTGTATTGAGGTTTAAATCTGTGGCAATAAACGCGCGGTCAAAATCTGTAAAATAATTGGCTAAATGGCCACTTTTGTGGTTTAGGTTCTTTTCGCTGCAATTGTACAACAAAAATAAATGGTTGTTTTTGCATATTGGAAAATACGAACTGTAAATGGGCACATTGGGTTTGTCGTTTCTTTTTCCGATTTTTTTAGCCCAAATCAGGTCACCATTGGCGTCTAGTTTAATGGCGGCAATATTATGGTGGTAGTAGGTTGTGGCATAATTGTAAGTGTAAGACCAAACTTGTTCGGCTAAAACGAGTACTTCATCATTATCGAGTTTAAGGGTTTGTTGAAGAACATAATTTTGATTTTCCCTTTTTCCGTCGTTATATTTTTCAATGGCTTTGTTTTTTTTCTTGCCATCTTCAAGTAATTGCGCAAAAAACTCAGCCGAAAGTGGGGTGTGCTTAGAGTAAATTTTTTCACCTGTATTCAAGTTAATTTTAGAACTGAAAACCCCTGTCATGGCGTATATGTTCTTTTTTGAAGTTAGCCCAGATAAAATTAATTCGTTGTCGTTTATTAGCGTAATATTAAGATTTCTTAAGTGAACTTTGGGCGACCTTACGGTAGAAAGTAGGTTAAGCTTTTCGGGTTCTACTTTGTAAAGAAGGTATTCGTATCGTTTGTTGTTTCCGTCGGCTAATATTTTATAGGAATCATACTTTTTACAAAGAATGAAAAGCTCATTTTTATTGTTTATAAATATCTTGCGGAATGAAAGCACGTCGTTTTTAAATGGCAATTCGTATGACGAAATAGATTTTTCATTAAAACTGGAATCGAATGTTTGAACCCTGATTTTTGCCGTTTCTTTGTTTTTATTCGGGATGGTGTAAAATAGAAAAATGGTGTTTTCATCTTCACTGATCATAAATCGGCTTAACGAGTTTCTGGCACTTTTGGTGTCATTTTCAATGGTAGTGATTAACTGTTTTGGGCCTAACGAAAACGTTTTTAAATCGGTATTTTGGTAGTAGAATGTTTTGCCTTCATCTGTAAGCAGATAAAAAACGTGGGTTATGTTGTCCTTTATTTTTACAAGCCCCAATGAATTAAATTTACCTTCGTAGGTGTCGTCCTTTAAATTGATTTCCTTTCCGGAAGGTGTTAAATCTAGGTTGAATTGCCTTAAATACATATCGTCGCCTTGGCCGTATTTCCCTTCGGAATAAAGTAGATAATAACCGTTTTCGTCTTTGCCAATAATATCTATCGGTATTTCGCGCTTATCATTTTTAAATACGCTTCCAAATTCAACCGAAATATCCCGTTGCGCATGGTTTAATTGTACAAAAAACAATAGAATTAAGGCGAGTATAGGCTTTCTCATAAAAGTGTTGTAAAAAGTTATTGAGGTAAATGTAGGAAAAAAATAGAGTTTTTGTTTGACTACCTATTTAGGTTAGTCATTTACCTCAAAAGCCTTCATTTCTTCTGGTGGTTCCAAAGTGTCTTCGCTTTCCCAAAGGGTTTTATCGAACTTGCTTAAAATTTGGTATTCGCCTTTTTTGGTTTGTTCGATGTTAGCAAATTCGCTCTGGCTGAGTTTACTATTTTGGGAAAACAGCATTTCTTTTTTAATGGTATTGCGGCCTTCAATTTTAAAAGTCAATCCTATTTTATGTTTAGCAGTGCTGTTTTCAATAAGTTTTAAATCACGGCTTACATAAAAATAGCTGCCGGTGGTTTGTTTGATGTATTTTGGGTGATAGATGTTTTGGGCGTTTTTTTCAAAAAGTAGAGTGCCCTCATCAACATTGGCAATATATTTAACGCCCAAAAGTAGTTTAAGGTTCAGTTTGCTGCCGTGTCTGTTTTTATAAAAGCCGTAGTCCAAACGGGTTATGGCATAAGTGGAGTGGCTCACATAAATTTTGCCCGCATGTTTACTTTTTCCGCGTCGTGGCTCAAATTGTATAATGTAAGTAGGCTCGTTGTTGCTCTGGGTAATATCCTCAAAAGTAAATTCATAAAGATTGCTATCGGTAATTTTGTTTAAAAAGGAGTTTTCGAAAAACTGCGCATGCCTTAATAAATGGCGAGTATCGTTATTGAGATGTTTCACTTCAAATTCATTTTTGTTATTTTCTTTGAGCACCTCGTCCGTCAGTGACAACGAATCCTCAATTTTAAAAATACCTGATTTAAGTTTGTAGGTTTTGGTGGTATCCAGATAGGTTAAAACCAAATTTTGTGCCTTTTGTTGGATATCTTCAATCGAGAGGTCGTTTTTGTAATCCAACAATTTTGTGGCTTTTTGCACCGAAAGTTTGCTGCTGTCTAAATTAAACGTGGCGAGTTCGCCCTTAATATCGGTAAAATGCACCATATCGCTTTCGCGGATTTTTTGGGAGAGAGTATGCATATTCGCATTCAATTTTTCAATATTTGTTTTACTGATGTGTGATGCCTTTTCAATTTCAAAATCCAAGTTTTCAAAGTTGGTCTGTTCAGAATTCCTTCTGAAAATAGGGTGACGGTTAAGGTCGTAATCGTAGTTTTTGCTGATGTTGCGCCTCACTTCGGCTATAATCGAATCGGCATTCGGTATTTTATTGCTGATCAATACTTCGCTAAGTTGGTTAACGGCATCGGCCAATTCGATCGTGAAATTGGATTCTTGTATTTGTTGTACCGAAAGCGTTCTGTTTTGGTAGCCCATGCACGAAATGGTGATGGGGGCATTTTGGTTTTGAATGGTGAAATAACCCTCGTCGTTAGAAATAACGCCGCTGTGCGCACCCGTTTTAACGGAAGCATACGCAATGGGTCCACCGTTGTTTTTAGAGATGACTCTAGCGGTAATCGCTTGCGCAAACCCCGAAAAAACAAATAGACCGAAGGCCATAAACAAAATCGCTTTTTTTGCCATAAAATTTAATCCATGCCCGTTTTGGGCTTTTCTAACTATCAAACGATTGAAGATGGATTATGTTACTAAAATGGCAAAATAATAAAGGTAGGGTGTTCTTTTGTAAAATAGTAATTAGGTTTGGTAGAATTGTTCAAGTTTCAACTTTGGTTATTAATAACCTTCTTATATTTAAAGAGAAATAATAGAATACATCAATAAAATTCAATAAGAATGAAAAAAGGTTTACTATACAAAGTGGTTACTTATCCGGGATTAATAGCTCTAAAAGAAGGTTTTGGAGTACTGCTGAATTTTGAAGGGTATAACTTCTCTGTTAGAGTGCAGCAACATGCAACTGTATTGGAAATTTTGGACTATAACAATGATATAATCACAAATAAAATATCAGGCAATCAAACTGAGAGTAATTTAAAAAAGAATAGGATAGAAGTATCGGATAAAAAATTTTTTGTTCAAATTGAAAATTCAAAACTTATTGTTGAAAATATCGGAAAAAACTGTAACTCCTACAGGACAAGAGATATGACAAATTTATTGTTTGAAATAGAAGTGGATGATATTGAAAAAACTAATAATTTAGAGGAGAAGTTTGCGGAAATATTAAAGTATTTCCTGAAGATTTACAGAGTGAAATCAGGTGATATTTATTCAAAATTTCCTGATGATTTGAATCACGAATTGATTGTAACAAGAGAGGGTAAAATTTTATATTCGAAAGAAGAATTGGGTATGGCGATTAATAAAAGGTTAAATGCAGAAAGAAGTGTTTCGCTAGGTATTAAAAGTTTGAAAATGCCTAATTCTTTTACAATAGGCTCAAAAAGAAACATGGATTTTGATAAAAATGGTGAGGTGATAAAAAAATTTATAGATTCAAAAAATAAGATTTCACAAATTGATGAATTTTATCTCAAAGCAAAAGAAGAATTTTACGTTAACAACAATTATAAATACGGTATTTTAGAATTATTTACGATGATTGAGGTTCTTATTGTAGATAAGTTAACCAAATATAAATTAGCTAACGGTGTTTCAAAAAAGAGGCTCAAAGATTTTAAAAAAGATATACCCATAAGTTATCTAATTAATGTTGAATTGCCACTTATTCTAAATAACATAACAGATTACGATAGAGGGGTTTTGGGTAAAATAGATAGTATCCGTAAAATCAGAAACGATATCGTTCATGAAAACAAGAAGCCGACCAAAGAGGAATGTGAGTTTGCTTTTAAAGCTGTAAATGATTTTTTGGGTATACTGAATAAAAACCGATTGTAGTCATAGCTAAATAATTTTGCTTGATTAATTATTAGTCAGTCTGATAAATATCCTACTAAATAGTTACATTTGCACTCGCAAAAGCCCATCCTCTTTCCTTCCCAAAAGGAAGGTTGTGTGATGGAGAAGTTTAATGTATAATTTAATTTACCCGAATTTGTTCCCTTTCCTTTGGAAAGGGCTAGGGAAAGGCTTATGAAAGCAGGTATTGTAGGATTACCAAACGTAGGAAAATCAACGTTGTTTAATTGTTTGTCTAACGCTAAAGCGCAAAGTGCCAACTTTCCGTTTTGTACTATTGAACCTAATATTGGTGTGGTAAACGTACCAGACCCAAGATTGGAAAAACTGGAATCGTTGGTGAAACCAGAACGTGTTATTCCTGCAACTGTCGAGATTGTTGATATTGCCGGATTGGTAAAAGGCGCCAGTAAAGGCGAAGGTTTGGGCAATCAGTTTTTGGCTAATATTCGTGAAACCGATGCGATATTGCATGTGTTGCGTTGTTTTGAAAATGATAATATTGTGCATGTTGATGGCAGCGTAAACCCCATTCGCGACAAAGAGACCATCGATATGGAATTGCAGCTTAAGGATTTGGAAACTGCTGAAAAAAAGCTGGACAAAGTTAAGCGTGCCGCAAAAACGGGGAGTAAAGAAGCCCAAGCGGAAGAGGCTGTATTGTTGAAAATTAAAGCCGGTTTGGAATCAGGAACTTCGGTTAGAGCCTTGGAGTTTTCGGAAGATGATTATGCCGATTACGTAAAACCCAACCAGTTTATTACTGATAAGCCTGTAATGTATGTTTGTAATGTGGATGAAGGTGCTGCGGTTTCGGGAAATGCATTTGTTGAAAAAGTAAAGGAAGCCGTAAAAGATGAAAACGCCGAAGTTTTGGTTTTGGCCGTTGGAACGGAAGCCGATATTAATGAATTGGACGACTACGAAGAGCGCCAAATGTTTTTGCAGGATATTGGATTGGACGAGCCAGGTTCAGCAAAATTAATCCGTGGCGCCTATAAATTATTGAGCCAACAAACTTATTTTACCGCAGGTGTAAAAGAAGTACGTGCATGGACGGTTGCTATCGGGGCTACTGCGCCACAAGCGGCCGGCGTCATTCACACCGATTTTGAAAAAGGATTTATCCGAGCAGAAGTGATTGGTTACGACGATTACGTTAACTTTGGAAGTGAAGCCAAGGTAAAAGAAGCTGGTAAAATGCGCGTTGAGGGAAAAAACTACATTGTAAAAGATGGTGACGTGATGCATTTCTTGTTTAATGTTTAAAAAGTACTAGCCCCTAGTGTCTATCAATTAAATTTTATAAAACCTTAGCATTTTAAAGTGAATTAATTATATGTTGTGTGTCCTAAAAAAAAGACTTTTTAGGTAATGTTCCATAGCTTAAAATGAGTGTATTAAAATGCCTATAATTAAACTTGAAACCGAAATCAATGCCGATATCAAAACATGTTTTGATGTAGCCAGAAATATTGATATCCATCAAGAATCATTAAGGTTTTCCGAAGAAAAAGCAATAGCAGGAAAAATATCTGGCTTAATAAGCCAAGGTGAATGGGTAAGCTGGGAGGCGAAACACTTTGGGGTAGTACAGCATTTAACTTCAAAGATAACTGAATTTGATGCGCCCTATTATTTTGTAGACGAAATGGTGTTCGGCGCCTTTAAGTCGTTTAAGCATGAGCATAGGTTCAGGGAAGAAAATGGAAAAACCGTAATGACCGATATTTTTGACTTCAAATCGCCTTACGGAGCACTTGGGAAATTGGCAAATGTGTTGTTTTTAAAGCGTTATATGTTCAAATTGTTGGAAAGACGAAATCGTTTTTTAAAGGAAAAAGCCGAAGCCATAGCTAAAAACCAAATAGGAGCAAAGCTAGTACTTAGCTGAACGTCGTAAAACGCTACGACTTATATTGCTTGTTTATTTGTGCCGTTTTTATTTTAGTTGAATGAAATCAAAAAAATCATTCGTTTACGGCATATTGCTCGGTATTTTGGGTATCGTGCTATTTTCTTCAAAAGCGGTTATGGTCAAATTGGCCTACAAATATGATGTGGATGCGCTGAGTGTTTTGCTATTGCGTATGTTGTTTTCGTTTCCGTTTTATTTGGTCATAGCCATTATTTACAGCAGAAAGAAAAGTGAAGTAAGTATTTTAGGAAAAGATTACGCTTGGGTGCTGTTTTTCGGTTTTTTGGGTTACTATTTGTCCAGTTATTTCGATTTTGTTGGCTTAGAATATATATCGGCAAGCTTAGAGCGCATCATTCTGTTTTTGTATCCCACCATGGTTTTGGTGTTCAATAAAATCTTTTTGCAAAAGCCTATCACAAAAATTCAAATTATCGCTATTGCATTGAGCTATTTGGGTATCATTGTGGCCTTTTGGGGAGAGGCGGCAGTAACAGGAAAAGAGGCCTTTATCGGTGGGATTTTAATTTTGCTTTGTGCCATTACGTATGCCACTTATTTGGTGGGCAGTGGGTGGTTGATCCCAAAGTTGGGTGTGGTAAGGTTTACATCGTATGCTATGTTGGTGTCCTGTGTTTGCGTGTTCATTCATTATGGCGTTTTTTCAAGAACAAACATTTTAAATTTAAGCTGGCAAGTCTATTTGCTTGGGTTTTTAATAGCCATTTTTGCAACGGTAATTCCGTCGTATTTGGTTTCAGAAGCCATCAACCGAATCAATTCCTCAAATTTTGCCGTTATTTCAGGTATCGGGCCTATTTCAACCATTGTTTTGGCTTCCATTTTTTTGAATGAACATTTAACACTCATGCAGTGGATTGGTGCTTTTGGGGTTATTGTTGGGATATGGCTAGTGTCAATAAAAAAGAAGTCGTTTGCCTAAATTTGGTTTCTCAACAAATCCTGCTATATTGTTAATTATTTTGTGTTGGGGCTTTTTCATTTTTTAAATGGTTATATTATATTAGCAACCCCTCACGAAAATTCACTTAAATAGATTTATGGCGGAAGAAACCAAATATACCGAAGACAATATACGTTCGTTAGACTGGAAGGAGCATATTAGAATGCGTCCGGGTATGTATATTGGTAAGTTGGGTGATGGCAGTTCGCCAGATGATGGTATTTACATTCTGTTAAAGGAAGTTTTGGACAACTCCATTGATGAGTTTGTGATGGGAGCCGGAAAGACCATAGAAATTTCCATCCAAGGGAATAAAGTGATTGTTCGCGATTACGGACGAGGCATTCCGTTGGGTAAGGTGGTCGATGTGGTTTCGAAAATGAACACCGGAGGAAAATACGACTCCAAGGCCTTTAAAAAATCGGTAGGATTAAATGGGGTGGGTACCAAGGCGGTTAACGCACTTTCAACTTACTTTAGGGTGGAATCGACGCGTGACGGAAAATCGGCTTCTGCGGAGTTCGAACAAGGAAACCTTACCAATGAAGAAAGCCTGGACGATACTTCCCGCAGAAAAGGCACCAAAGTGTCTTTCGTTCCAGATGCTACGATTTTCAAAAACTACAAATTCCGAAGTGAATATGTGGTGAAAATGCTTAAAAACTACGTGTACCTCAATCCGGGGCTGACCATTGTTTTTAACGGTGAAAAATTTTTCAGTGAAAATGGGTTAAAGGATTTATTGAACGAAAACATCAATGAATCCGATTTGCTGTACCCCATCATCCATTTGAGGGGCGACGATATTGAAGTGGCATTAACCCACAATAAAACCCAGTATAGCGAAGAGTATCATTCGTTTGTTAACGGACAAAATACCACTCAAGGAGGAACGCACTTAAATGCATTTCGTGAGGCTTTGGTGAAAACCATTCGCGAGTTTTATGGAAAAAACTACGATGCTTCCGATATTAGGAAATCGGTTGTGGCAGCCATTTCAATAAAGGTGATGGAGCCTGTTTTCGAGAGTCAGACCAAAACAAAATTGGGCTCTACCGATATGGGGGGCGAGTACCCAACGGTACGAACGTACGTTAACGATTTTGTAAAAACCCATCTCGATAATTACCTCCATAAAAATCAAGATACGGCCGATAAAATCCAACGTAAAATTCTGCAGGCCGAACGCGAACGGAAGGAACTTTCGGGAATCCGAAAACTGGCCAGAGATCGTGCTAAAAAGGCTAGTCTGCATAATAAGAAATTACGCGATTGCCGCATACATTTTGGCGATACCAAAAACGACCGAAACCTAGAAACCACTTTGTTTATCACAGAGGGAGATTCGGCTTCGGGAAGTATTACAAAATCGCGCGACGTAAACACGCAAGCGGTATTCAGTTTAAAAGGAAAACCGTTAAATTGCTACGGACTAACAAAAAAAATTGTTTACGAAAACGAAGAGTTCAACCTGCTTCAAGCAGCTTTAAATATTGAGGAATCGCTAGAAGATTTACGCTATAACAATGTGGTTATCGCTACCGATGCCGATGTTGATGGTATGCACATTCGGTTGTTGTTAATTACTTTTTTCCTTCAGTTTTTTCCAGAGGTAATCAAAGAAGGGCACTTGTATATTTTACAAACGCCTTTGTTCCGTGTTCGGAATAAAAAAGAAACCATTTATTGCTATACCGAAGAGGAGCGCATTAACGCTATTGAAAAGTTGAAGCCAAAACCAGAGATAACCCGATTTAAAGGGCTTGGTGAAATTTCGCCCGATGAGTTTAAGCATTTTATTGGCGAAGATATGCGTTTAGATCCCGTGATGCTGGACGATGGCATGTCTATAGATGAATTGTTATCGTTCTACATGGGGAAAAATACACCATCAAGGCAAGAGTTCATCATCGATAACTTGAAGGTTGAACTGGATGTGATAGAAGAATAATCTAAAAAATATAAAACAGTTATGTTGTACAATAAAAATACAAAAAAGAGATCTTACGAACACTTGCATAGGCGCACCAGTAGCGAGCAAGTACATAGATTTCGTAGAGTAGGAAAGGTAATGTTAAGTGGAAAACCTAAAAACAATTATAGTTTTTAATGATAGAAGAAGAAAACGACGACGATTTAAATAAAAACGACGGAGAGCCCCAAGAAACCATAACCCGTGTTACGGGCATGTACAAAGATTGGTTTTTGGACTATGCATCGTACGTTATTTTAGAACGGGCGGTTCCCGCTATTGAAGACGGTTTTAAACCGGTTCAACGTCGTATTATGCATTCTATGAAAGACCTCGACGATGGGCGCTACAATAAAGTGGCCAACATTGTGGGGCATACCATGCAGTATCATCCACATGGCGATGCTAGTATTGCCGATGCCATGGTGCAAATCGGTCAGAAAGATTTGTTGATCGATACCCAAGGGAACTGGGGTAATATTTTAACGGGCGATAGTGCGGCTGCGTCTCGATACATTGAAGCGCGTTTGTCAAAATTCGCTTTAGATGTGGTTTACAGTCCCAAAATTACCGAATGGCAGGCTAGTTATGATGGCCGCCGAAAAGAACCCATCAATTTACCAGTAAAGTTTCCGTTGTTGTTGGCTCAAGGCGGAGAGGGGATTGCCGTAGGGCTTTCCACCAAAATATTGCCACATAATTTTATTGAGCTTATCGATGCTTCCGTAAAGCATCTGCAGGGGAAACGATTCACGTTGTTACCCGATTTTCCAACGGCGGGAATAGCAGATTTTTCCAACTACAACGATGGGCTAAGAGGAGGAAAGGTTCGCGTTAGGGCACGTATTTCTCAGGTAGATAAAACTACTTTGGCCATAACCGAATTGCCCTTTGGTACGACCACATCCTCGTTAATCGATTCTATTTTAAAAGCTAACGATAAGGGCAAAATTAAAATCAAGAAAATTGAGGACAACACGGCCGCCGAAGTAGAAATACTGGTGCATTTGCCCTCAGGTTTATCTCCCGACAAAACCATCGATGCGCTGTACGCCTTTACCAATTGCGAAAGTTCCATATCGCCTTTGGGATGCGTTATTGAAGATAACAAGCCTTTGTTTATAGGAGTTTCAGAAATGCTGAGAAGGAGTACCGATAATACGGTTCAGCTGCTAAAGCAGGAACTTGAGATTAAACTTGGCGAGCTTGAAGAACAGTGGCATTTTGCGTCGTTGGAGCGTATTTTTATTGAAAACCGCATTTACCGAGATATTGAAGAAGAAGAAACTTGGGAAGGGGTTATAAAGGCCATCGATAAAGGTCTTCAGCCACATATCAAACATTTAAAACGCGCGGTTACCGAAGAAGATATTGTTCGTTTAACAGAAATTAGAATTAAGCGAATTTCTAAATTCGACATCGATAAGGCCCAGCAAAAAATTGATGCTTTAGAGGAAGAGATTGCTCAAGTAAAGCATCATTTGGAACACTTAATCGATTTTGCCATAGATTATTTTAAACGACTGAAAAAAGTTTATGGCGAGGGGCGCGAACGCAAAACCGAAATCCGAATTTTCGATGACGTTGATGCCACAAAAGTGGTTATTAGAAATACCAAGTTATACGTAAATAGGAGTGAAGGTTTTATAGGAACATCGTTGCGGCGCGATGAATACGTGTGCGATTGTAGTGATATTGATGACATCATCGTGTTTACCAAAGAAGGTAAAATGATGGTGACCAAGGTAGATGCCAAAACCTTTGTAGGGAAAGATATTATTCACGTTGCGGTGTTCAAAAAGAAAGATAAGCGCACTATTTATAATATGATCTATCGCGATGGCAAAAAAGGCCCATCATACATCAAGCGTTTTGCTGTAACGAGTATTACGCGCGATAGGGAGTACGATTTAACCAATGGAAACAAAGGCTCTACGGTGTTGTATTTTTCTGCGAACCCGAATGGCGAGGCGGAAGTGGTTACCGTGTTATTGCGCCAGGCAGGCAGTATTAAAAAGCTAAAATGGGATATCGATTTTGCCGATATTTTGATAAAAGGTAGAACCTCAAAAGGAAATTTGGTTACCAAATATGCCGTAAAACGTGTCGAGTTAAAGGAGAAGGGGATTTCAACTTTAAAACCACGGAAAATTTGGTTTGATGACACCGTTCAGCGTTTAAATTTAGACGGACGAGGAGAACTGATTGGAGAGTTTAGGGGTGAAGACAAGCTTTTAATCATTAATCAAAGTGGTATGGTAAAAACGGTTACCCCCGAAGTAACCATGCATTTTGATGACGACATGATTGTTCTGGAAAAATGGGTGCCTAAAAAACCTATTTCTGCCGTTTATTACAATGGCGAAAAAGAACTCTACTACGTGAAACGTTTTCTAATTGAACAAGAGGGCAAGGAAGAGTCTTTTATTTCCGATCACCCTAATTCGCAGCTTGAAATCGTTTCGACCGACTGGAAACCCATGGCTGAGGTTGTTTTTGCTAAAGAGCGCGGAAAGGACAGAAAAGATAACCTTGTGGTCAATCTTGAGGAATTTATTGCCATTAAAGGGATTTCTGCTTTGGGCAACCAACTTACAAAAGATAAGGTTAACCAAATTAATTTACTTGACCCGTTGCCATACGAAGCACCAGAAGAAGTGCATGCCGATGATTTGGAAGTGGTTGATGAAACCGATGTGTCATCAAAAGTTTCTTCTGCACAGCAGGGTCAAAACGTGTCAAATTCCGATAACGGAAAAGGTGATTCTGGTCCGGGAGGCGAAGGGCAAACCACACTGTTTTAACCTTGCGATTTTTTCGTGTTTTTAGTGATTCTAAAATTTAGAAATTCAATAAATAGCGAAAAGGCTATCGCAAAATAAAGGTATCCTTTGGGTATGGCACCCACCTCGTTTCCAAAGAATTTGGTGTGCGAGAGATGTGCGGCTTCTGTAATGAGCATAAAACCAATTAATATTAAAAAAGCTAAGCCCAATATTTGCATACTGGGATGGTTTTTTATGAATTCGCGAATGGGGTTGGCAAACGCAATCATGATAATAATGGAAATAACAACCGCAATTATCATTAAAACTAAGGTGTAGTTGTTGTTGGGGTGTAACCCATTGGTCATGCCTACGGCGGTTAAAATAGAATCGATTGAAAATATAAAATCGATGATCAATATTTGAACCAAGCCTTGCGACAGGCTATTTAGTTTTTTCTGGTTGAGTTGGTTCTGGTCGTGATTGGGGTGTTCTACTTTTTCATGGATTTCAGAGGTGCTTTTGTATATTAAAAACAGTCCTCCAACAAATAATATTACCGCCTGCCAACTTATAGCTATTTGCAGCCAAGACGAATTAAAGGTATAAAAGGGTTCTTTTAAACCGACTAAGAAGCTAACAAAAAATAGAAGCACAACGCGTTGTACCATCGCTAAAATCAATCCGATTTTTGTAGCTTTTGATTGCTGGTGCTCTGGTAATTTGTTTGCGATAATAGAGATAAAAACAATATTGTCAATCCCTAAAATAATTTCTAAAAACGTAAGGGTTAGCAAGGCCATTATGGCATCACTGCTCAAGAAAAAATCTATCAAAATTCAAAAAGTTTATTGATAAATGTAGTGAATATTTAGGTGCGCTTCAATTGTCGCTGTATTTTTTTTATCGCGGATTCAATAGATTTTTCGGGCTCAATTATATTGTATTCGCCCCAAAATCTAGGGTCGGAAAAGCCAGATGCCTTTTCCGTTAAAATGGTTGAGGGCCGTAAAAGCGTATTTTTATTTCTGACCAGTGCAGGGTCTTTTATTTTCCAATCGGTTATGGCCATTTCGCTGCTAAGGGTATATGTGCTGTTGAATAATTTGCCCTTCCAATTAACTTTAAACGTAAGGGATATGTTACTGTAGGCGTAATGCCATTTACCGTTTTGGGTGCGGTAATTTACTCTATAGTTTGCCTCTTTGGGCTGCACATCAACCCTTCTTGGTTTTTTACGCACAAACATTTGGCTGGAGAGGTCTTTATTGGAAACATTTAAGCTGTAAACAGCACTGGTTAGGGCCAAGGTTTTCGCATCAATGTATAGCTTGCCGTAGTAAAGTGGCGTTGAGATATGTTTTTTCTGTTTGAAATCAACAACATATACAAGGTCGTTGTTTACGGTTGTGGGGTGGTCGAAACTAAATTGATACATGGGCATACTTTCTTCCGTAAAAATATACTCTGGATATTTTATAATATCGGTATAAAGGTTGCTAAACGGCCCGCCTTGCAATTTAAGAGCAATGGTGTCTAGTTTCGAGTAGTCGGTTTTTTTTCTGGCCTTAATCAATTCAATATGGTCATTTCTAAAATTGTTATAAGGCTGCTTATGTATTTTTACCACCGCTTCAGATAACGAAGCGTTTTTACGACGTTTTTTTATGGTTTCCCGGTAAAAGGCTGTCATTAACGTGTTGTTATTGTTGTAAATCGAGCTTTTCTTTTTCAAGGTGTTAATTACCAACTCGCGGGCATCTTGGTTTGGTAAGGCAATTAGGCTTACTTCATTAAGCTTTGTAGGGGCGGGTTTGAGTTTTATTTTTTCGTTGTCTTCGAAGGATGCTATGCTCACGGTCATTTTTTCATAACCCAAATGGGATATTTTAATTGAACCATCTAAATAAGCTTCTGGTATTTTTAGTAAGAATTCGCCCTGACCGTTCGTTACGGTGCTAATATTCGTTTTGTCAATAACAATATCGGTAAAAATTAAAGGGGCGTTAGTGTCGGCATCAACAACTTTGCCCTGAATGGCTTTAAAGTTGTCTTCGGTTTGGGTAAAAGCGGTTCCGGCAAACATTAAAAATAATGCTAAGGTCCAGATGAATCGAGAAAAAGTGGAGTGTCGCATGGCAATTGTTTTTCGGTGAAATAATATCTTAAGATACTAAAAAAATCACATTTTTGCAATAGGCTGTTGGTGTTCAGTTGGTTATTGGTGTTGTGGAGTGGGGTTTTATGGAAACATTAAAAACCCTTGGGTAGAACTCTTAACGTTATTTTTAGATTTCAAAAAATAGAATAGCCTTATATTTACACGATTTTAAACCGAAGCATGCAGCACAATTCAATAACGTTTCGTAAAACAGGCTATTTTTCTCCGCTAATCTGTGATTATTTAGATGAAAACCCACAGTTGGCGCCATTTTATAATCGGTTTCCAGAACTGGAAAACTTTAAAAGCCAAATTGAAGAAAAGGGGGCATCGTTTTCAGATGATTCGAGAGCGGTTTTGGTTTCTGCACTTAAAGCACAATACCGTTCGGTAGAGGCTTCACATGAAACACTTCAAAATATTGAGGCGCTCAAATTTTCAAATGCATTTACGGTTACAACGGGGCACCAATTAAATTTGTTTACGGGCCCACTTTATTTTCTGTATAAAATTGTTTCGGCCATAAACCTTTCCAATGAGCTGAAGAAAGCCTATCCCGAATTCAATTTTGTGCCCGTATATTGGATGGCAACAGAAGACCACGATTTTGAAGAGATCAATTACTTCAATTTTAAAGGAAAGAAAATCCATTGGAATAAAAATGCCAGTGGAGCCGTAGGCGAACTGTCCACAGAGGGTTTAGAGGCTGTTTTCAATCTGTTTTCTCAAGATTTGGGGTCCAGTAAAAATGCGGAGAATCTAAAGCACCTTTTTAGCGAGGCTTATTTGAAGCATAATAATTTAACCGACGCCACCCGATTTTTAGCCAATGCGTTGTTTAAGGATTACGGATTGGTAATTGTTGATGGAAACGATGCCGCATTGAAAAAGGAGTTTGTGCCATTTATGGAAGCGGAATTGCTGAAACAAACTTCCTTTAAGCAGGTTTCTCAAACCAATGAACAAATTAATCAACTTCCCGAAAACTATAAAATACAGGTTAATCCGCGCGAAATCAATCTGTTTTATTTAGATCAAAATTTACGTGAGCGCATTGTTTTTGAGGATGGTACTTACAAAGTTTTAAATACCGACCTTTCTTGGAGCAAAAGTGAGATGCTAAAACACCTCAATGAGGTGCCCGAGCGTTTTTCGCCCAATGTAATTATGCGCCCGTTGTACCAAGAAGTGATTTTGCCAAACCTCTGCTACATTGGTGGTGGTGGCGAGCTGGCATACTGGTTTCAATTGAAGCAATTTTTTGAACATGAAAAGGTGCCGTTTCCGATATTGTTATTAAGAAATTCCGTATTGATTCAGTCTGAAAACCAAGCCCAAAAACTTCAAAAATTAAATATATCATCAGAAGATATTTTCCTGAAAAGAGATTCGTTCATAAACAAAAAGGTGCGGGAAATATCGAATATAGATATTGATTTTTCAAACCAAAAGGAACACTTAAAACAACAGTTTGAAGCACTATACCAGTTGGCCAAAGAGACCGATAAATCGTTTTTGGGAGCGGTAAGCGCGCAGGAAACAAAACAATTAAAAGGACTGGAGCATCTTGAAAAGCGGTTGCTGAAAGCCCAAAAAAGAAAGCTCTCTGATGAGGTTGCCAGAATGACCGGTCTTCAAAATGAATTATTTCCAAACCAAAGTTTGCAAGAGCGAAATACCAATTTTTCAGAATTTTATCTGGAATATGGAGAGGATTTAATTGTAAGTTTGGTTAAAAGTTTAGAGCCGCTCAAAAACGAGTTTTCAATCCTTACTTTATAATTATGCACAAAATAGATATTGACTTGGTTGAAATGACCTTGGATGTGATGAAATATGCCATCAACAGAATTTCGGCCGTTGAACACCCTATAGGTAAACCTAAAAAAGAAGAAGAATTAAAAGCACTGGTTGGTGAAACGGTAACGCCCGAAGGCGTTGGCGGCGAATATGCATTTAAGTTATGGCGAAAATATTTGTCTAAAGCCAATGTGCCGGTGGACCACCCGAGAAATTTGGCTTTTGTACCGGCATCCCCCACCAGAGCAGCGGTAATGTTCGATTTAGTGACATCGGTATCGAGTATCCATGGCGCGTACTGGATGGAAGGCGCTGGCGGTATCTTCTGCGAGAACGAGGCCATGCGTTGGATGGTTTCCTTAACCGGATTGCCCGATGGCGCGTTTGGCGTGTTTACCAGTGGCGGTACGGCAGCCAATTTGTCGGCGATAGTAACCGCGCGCGAATTTTGGAGAAAGGATGATACCTATAAGCGCGAAAAGGGATTGATAATTACTTCTATTGGAGCACATTCGTCCATAAAAGCCATGGCCAAGGTAGCCGATGTGGATATTTTATTGGTAGACACCGAAGAGAAGCTTACCGGAGAAGATTTACGAACGACCATAGACAGTTTAAGTTTTTACCAAAGAAAGCGATTGTTTGCGGTGGTAGCCACTGGCGGAACAACCAATGCCGGGATTATTGACGATTTAGACGGTATCGCGACGGTTTGCGAACGCGAGAAACTATGGTTTCACGTCGATGCTGCCTATGGTGGCGGAGCGTTGGTAGCCGATTCGGCCAGGCATTTGTTCAACGGTATTGAGCGGGCAGACAGTATTACTATCGATCCGCATAAATGGATGTTCTCGCCTTACGATTGCGGAGCCGTAATTTACAAAAAACCAGAATTGGCCAAAGAAGCCCATTCGCAACAAGGCTCGTATTTGGATATCTTTAAGGACGAAGGGGCGCACGGTTTTAATCCTACCGATTATCAAATACAGTTAACGCGCCGGGTTAGAGGATTGCCACTTTGGTTTTCGTTGGCTACCCACGGTACCGATAGTTATAAAGTTGCCGTAGAGCGCGGATTGGAGTTGGCACAAATTGCAGGAAAAATGATTGAAGAGAATCCCAATGTTGAATTGGTAAGAGAACCGAGCCTATCCTGTGTGCTTTTCAGAAGGATTGGTTGGCAACCAGAGGACTATAAACACTGGACTTACGAAAACCATAAATCGGGGTTTGCGTTAGTGACTCCAACAAAATGGAAAAATGGAGATACCTTCGAAACCGTGTCTCGCTTTTGTTTTATAAACCCCGATACCACCGAAAAAGATATCCAAATGATTTTAGACTCGATGGAGTAGAATTTGTTTAAAAAACATAAGGCTATAATTTTTCAATATAAAATCAATCATTATTTTTGCGCATGCAACATGACAAGGTACTTATTTTAGACTTCGGATCGCAATACACGCAGCTTATTGCACGTAGAGTTAGAGAACTCAACATTTACTCCGAAATACATCCATTTAACAAAATTCCAACAAATATTGAAGAGTACAAGGCAGTCATTCTTTCCGGTAGCCCAAACTCCGTTAGGGGAGAAGATGCTTTGCATCCCGATTTAAGCAACATACGCGGAAAAAAACCCATGTTGGCCGTTTGCTATGGTGCCCAATATTTAGCGCATTTTTCTGGTGGAAATGTAGCGCCTTCAAACACGCGTGAGTATGGTCGGGCTAATTTATCTTATGTTAAGGAGGATGAAGCGTTCTTCGAAAATATTACTTCGGGCAGTCAAGTTTGGATGAGCCATAGCGATACCATAAAGGAATTACCAACAAATGGAGTGCTAATTGCTAGCACGCACGATGTGGAAAATGCCGCCTATAAAATTGAAGGCGAAACCACTTATGCCATTCAGTTTCACCCAGAAGTATATCATTCAACCGACGGGAAACAATTGTTGGAAAACTTTTTGGTGAACATAGCGGGGTTGAATCAAGATTGGACGCCACAGTCTTTTGTTGAAGAAACCGTTGAAGCTATTCAGCAAAAAGTAGGCGACGGAAAAGTGGTGTTAGGGCTTTCGGGTGGTGTGGATTCTACCGTTGCAGCCGTACTTTTAAATAAGGCAATAGGTAAGAACCTATATTGCATTTTTGTAAATAACGGTTTGCTTCGTAAAAACGAATTCGAAAATGTACTAAAGCAGTACGAAGGCATGGGGCTTAACGTAAAAGGAGTAGATGCTTCCGAACGATTTTTGGCCGCATTGAAAGGCATTGAAGACCCAGAGAAAAAACGTAAAGCCATTGGTAATGCGTTTATCGAGGTGTTTGATGATGAAGCCCATAAATTGAAAGATGTGGAATGGTTGGCACAAGGTACCATTTACCCCGATGTTATTGAAAGTGTGTCGGCTACGGGCGGCCCTTCGGCCACCATAAAAAGTCACCATAACGTAGGTGGGTTGCCCGATTTTATGAAGCTGAAAATTGTTGAACCGCTTCGTGCTATTTTTAAAGATGAAGTAAGGCGAGTGGGAGCAACCTTGGGTATTGACCCAGAGCTTTTGGGGCGTCATCCATTCCCAGGGCCAGGATTGGGCATTCGAATTTTAGGCGATATTACTGCAGAAAAAGTAAGGATTCTACAAGAGGTGGATGCGATTTTCATCAATGGATTAAAATCTTGGGGACTATACGACAAGGTTTGGCAAGCGGGAGCGATGTTACTTCCGGTAAACAGTGTTGGCGTTATGGGAGATGAGCGTACGTACGAAAAATGTGTGGCATTGAGAGCCGTTGAAAGTACCGATGGGATGACCGCCGATTGGGTAAATTTGCCATATGAATTCCTGCAAAAAACATCAAACGATATAATAAACAAAGTAAAAGGCGTTAATAGGGTAGTGTACGACATCAGTTCGAAGCCGCCCGCCACTATAGAGTGGGAATAGTCAATTTGTTTTAACAAAACGGCCTTTTGGCACATTGTATGATTGTTATTTGAAAAGATGTTTTTAATGTCGTCTTTTTAAATAGCAATCAACGTATATAGTCAAACCAGTTGGTGTATTTTGTATATTTATATTTTCTCAATAAAATAGTATGGGTAGATTTCTTTTAGCTTTTTTTCTGGTAATAACATGTGGTTTATCATCGGTAAATGCACAAAATTTTAGTACGCATAAAGTAAAGGCAGGCGAAACCATAGAAGAGGTTTCAAAAAAATATTTTGTTTCTCCTTATGATATTTATGAGCTTAATCCAGATGCCAAAAACGGACTGAAAGCGAATACCATACTTATTATCCCTTTGTCAAAAGCGAAGCAGCCAAAGGTTACTGTTACCAAAGAGCTGCAAGGTTTTAAAGAACATAAAACCAAAAGAAAGGAAACCCTTTACAGTTTGGCAAAAGAGTATGGGGTAACTGAAGACGATATAAAAAAACACAATACGTTTTTATATGCTAATCCTTTAAGAAAAGGCGATAGAATTCAAATTCCAGTGTATAAAACCACAGAGAAAGTTGAAGTGATAGAGCCTACAAAAACCTATGTGGTAAAACCCAAAGAAGGAAAATGGCGCATAGCCTATAAGTTTGGGATTTCGGTAAATGAGCTGGAAGCGTTAAACCCTGGTATGGCCGAAGTTTTAAAAGTAGGACAAGAAATTAATGTGCCTAACTTAGCTTCAAGTGAAGAAAAAACAGTCGATGAGAAATATGGGTATTATAAGGTGTTGCCCAAGGAAGGGTTTTATCGTTTAAAACTTAAACTAGGTTTAGAACAAAGTGACCTTGAAAAATTGAACCCAGGCCTAAAGGAAACCGGATTAAAAGAAGGTATGATTTTAAAAATACCTTACACCGCTACTACGGGCAATTTTTCTATCTCAGAAAAAGTTAATTTGGCCGATAGTATTTCAGATTTTAGTACCAAACGTCTTGCAGTTATGCTGCCATTTAGGTTAAATCGCGTGGATTTTGATTCGGTGGCAGATACTAAACGCAGTATAAAAAACGACCCCTATTTAAATACCTCTTTAGATTTTTATACGGGAGTTTTAATGGCTGTCGATTCGTTAAAAACCTTAGGGGTTTCCCTAGAGTTGGATGTGTACGACACCAAAAACGAAATGGCCGAAGTATCGCGTATCATCAGGGAAAATGATTTTGAAAATGTGGATGCCGTAATTGGTCCACTTACGAGTAGAAATTTTGAGCGCGCAGCCTCAGACCTTAAACGATGGCACACGCCAATTGTATCGCCTATTGGTACCGATTTAAGGTTGTATGATAACGTTTTTCAGGCTCGTCCTAATGACAAACTCTTAAAAGCAAAAGCCATTAGTTTTGTAAAGGCCGATTCTTTGGTGTCTAATATTCTAATAATAAGCGATACAAAAAATACTTCAGTTTCCAACGAACTAAAACGCGAGTTCGCTCGGGCAAAACAAATTTTTTCAAGGAAGGATAAAGATGGAAAAGAGGCCTTTTTTGTAACTAGAGATGACATTCTTAGCGCCTTAAAACCGGGTAAAAATATTGTTTTTCTAGAGACAGAAAATGAGGGGTTTGCGGCGAACGTTACCAGTGTTTTGGCTTCCTTAATTCGAAAAGGTAATGATGAAGAAGAGGCAAGAAAGATAGTTTTGGTTACTACCCATTTAAACTCAGCATTTGAGGGTGACCAAATAAATAATACGCATTTGTCTAAACTGCAGTTTCACTTCGCAACGGGGTCGAAGGCCTATAATGAAAACGACCATAGGTTGTTTTTGAAGCAATATGTCGACACCTATAAAATTACTCCAAACAACAAAGCGGTAAAAGGGTTTGATTTAACTATGGATGTTGTGCTGCGACTGGTATCTTCGGGCGATTTGTACCTCTCTGTAAAAAATGCGCCTTTAACCGAGTATATCGAAAATAAGTTTGCTTATAAAAAAGAATTGATGGGCGGTTATTACAACGACTCGGTTTACTTGGTGAAGTACGATAATTTATCTATTGTTGAAGTAAAACAATAGCATGCTCCCCGATAAACAGTTTTTAATCGATTTGGCCCATGCCAAAATGCCTTTTGGTAAGTATGAAGGGCGCTTCCTAATTGACTTGCCAGAGTATTATGTGGTTTGGTATCACAGTAAAGGCTTCCCAAAAGGAAAACTGGGTGATATGCTGAAACAGGTTTATGAACTAAAGCTCAACGGACTGGAAGACCTTATTCGGAATATTAAAAGACAGTACCCTAAAAAATAACCATCAACCCTAGAATAAAAAAAACGCTATCAAAACTTAAATTGATAGCGTTTTTTTGTGATGTTATTTTTTGTTTTCAATCCACTTTCGGGCATTTACAAAAGCTTCAATCCAAGGAGAAACTTCATCTTTTCTTCCCGTTGGATAATGGGCCCAGTTCCATTGGAAAATAGAACGCTCGATGTGGGGCATGGTTACCAAATGGCGTCCCGTTTTATCGCACATCATCGCGGTGTTATAATCCGATCCGTTAGGGTTGTGTGGGTATTCCGCGTAAGCGTATTTACCAACAATGTTGTATTGGTCTTCAGATTTTGGTAAACTGAATTTACCTTCCCCATGCGAAATCCAAACACCCAAAGTGCTTCCCGCTAAGTTGGAAAGCATCACCGAATTGTTTTCTTGAATTTTTACCGATGTAAACGAACTCTCGTGTTTGTGGGAATCGTTGTGGAGCATTTTACCGTGAACATCGTGCTCTGGATTGATTAAATCCAATTCCATCCACAATTGGCAACCATTGCAAATACCAACTGATAAAGTGTCATCTCGTTTAAAGAAGTTTTTAATCACTTCATTCGCTTTGTCGTTGTATTTAATAGCTCCGGCCCAACCTTTGGCAGAACCTAAAACGTCACTGTTTGAGAAGCCACCAACAGCACCTAAAAACTGAATATCTTCCAATGTTTCACGACCAGAAATCAAATCGGTCATGTGTACATCTTTTACATCAAACCCAGCCAAGTACATGGCGTTTGCCATTTCGCGTTCGGAGTTGCTTCCTTTTTCACGGAGAATGGCTGCTTTTGGCCACTTGTCATTACGAGGAGCCTGCGACGTGGTAATCTCATGAAAAGATTGCTTCGTTTCACTCGCAATGACGTCTTTCAATTTGCCAGTAAAGTGACTTGGGAAAGTATATTGTAATGGTTGTTTTTTATAATTATCGTAACGGTCTTGCGCTAAACCATTCGCCGTTTGTTTTTGGTCTAATAAGAACGATGTTTTATACCAAGTATCACGCAATTTAGAAACAGACAAGTTGAACGTATCATTTCCGTTGTTGATATTTAAGGTGTCGCTTTCAGTAACGCTACCAATGTTGAAAAATTCTATGTTGGCTTCGGATAGCGTTTTTTCAATCGAAGCATCTTTAGACTGAATAACCAAACCAGCATTTTCCGCAAACAATATCTTGAATGAGTCGTTCTCAGCTAAAGCGGTCAAATCTAATTCAGCCCCTAAATTATTGTCAGCAAAACATAATTCCAAGAGGGTTGTAATTAATCCGCCTGAAGCCACATCATGTCCCGCAACAATTTTTTCATCTAAAATTAATTGCTGAATGGTGTTAAAAACCGTTTTAACATACCCGGCGTTCTGAACATTTGGAGTATCTTTTCCAATTTTGTTTACGACTTGTGCAAATGAACTTCCGCCCAACTTAAAACGATCTTGAGATAGGTTGATGTAGTATATGCTTCCTGCCTCTTTTTGGAATACAGGCTCAATTACTTTGCTAATATCGATACAGTTAGCTGCTGCCGAAATGATTACGGTTCCTGGAGAAATAACCTCTTCGTTGGGGTATTTTTGCTTCATGGAAAGTGAATCTTTTCCGGTTGGAACGTTGATGCCCAAATCGATAGCAAACTCAGAAACCGCTTCGACAGCTTCGTATAAACGGGCGTCTTCACCTTCGTTTTTACATGGCCACATCCAGTTTGCAGATAGCGATATGTTTTTTAATCCATCTTTTAGCGGTGCCCATATAATGTTGGTCAAAGCTTCAGTGATGGAATTTCTACTTCCTGCTACCGGATTGATTAATCCCGAAATGGGAGAATGCCCAATGGATGTTGCAATACCTTCCTTGCCTTTAAAATCCAATGCCATTACACCAAGGTTATTCAATGGAATTTGCAACGGACCAACGCATTGCTGCTTGGCTACTTTTCCGCCAACACAACGGTCTACTTTGTTAGTCAGCCAATCTTTACAAGCTACAGCTTCAAGTTGTAATACTTGCTCCAGATAGTTGTTGAAATTATCAGGATTGTAAGCCACATCGGCATAATTTCGAGTAACCTTTTTATCGTACATGTAGGTTTTTGGCGAGCTGCCAAACATGTCTTCCATAGCCAAATCCATAGGTTTGTGCCCGTTGGTTTTGCTCTCGAAAGTAAAACGGTTATTGCCGGTAACATCGCCTACGGTATACATTGGCGAACGCTCACGGTCGGCAATTTTTTGAAGTGTGTCAATATGTTTTTCAGAAATAACCAATCCCATACGTTCTTGGGATTCGTTACCAATAATTTCTTTATCAGATAATGTAGGGTCTCCTACAGGTAATTTATCCAAATCGATGTGCCCACCGGTTTCTTCAACTAATTCCGAAAGACAGTTTAAGTGTCCACCAGCACCATGGTCGTGAATTGAAACAATATGGTTTTCATCGCTTTCTACCATACCACGAACGGCATTGGCAGCACGTTTTTGCATTTCGGGGTTTGAACGTTGTACGGCATTCAATTCAATGCCCGATTCAAATTCACCCGTATCGGCACTCGATACCGCAGCACCACCCATACCAATGCGGTAGTTTTCACCACCAAGAATAACCACTTTGTCGCCTTCTTTTGGTGTGTCTTTTAAGGCTTGTTCAGATTTTCCATAACCAATACCTCCGGCTTGCATAATGACTTTATCAAAACCTAGTTTTCTGGCATCTTCCTCGTGCTCAAATGTTAATACCGAACCACAGATTAATGGCTGACCAAATTTATTTCCAAAATCGGAAGCACCGTTAGAAGCTTTTATTAAAATATCCATTGGGGTTTGGTACAGCCATTTGCGTTCGTCCATCGCTTTTTCCCACGGACGGTTTTCTTCCAAACGCGAATACGACGTCATGTAAACCGCTGTTCCTGCCAAAGGCAACGAACCTTTTCCGCCAGCCAAACGATCGCGAATTTCGCCACCCGAGCCCGTTGCTGCACCGTTAAACGGCTCAACTGTAGTGGGGAAATTATGGGTTTCCGCTTTAAGCGAAATTACAGAATCGAAATCTTTGGTTTGGTAAAATTCAGGAATATCGGCACGCTTTGGCGCAAATTGCTCTACTTTCGGGCCTTTTATAAAGGCTACGTTGTCTTTATATGCCGAAACAATATCGTTCGGGTTGGTTTCCGAAGTTTTACGAATCAATTTGAACAACGACGTCGGTTTTTCCTCGCCGTCAATTACAAATGTGCCGTTGAAAATTTTATGGCGACAGTGTTCACTATTTACTTGTGAAAACCCAAATACTTCAGAATCGGTTAACGGTCGACCAATTTTTTTGGCGACACCTTCTAAATATTCAACCTCTTCGTCGCTTAAAGAAAGTCCTTCCTTGATGTTGTAAGCGGCAATATCTTCAATGTCCAGAATGGGCTCTGGTTTGATGTTTATGGTAAATGATTCTTGATTTAGTCCGTTGAATTTTTCAGAAATCATCGGGTCGAAATCCTTAAAATCTTCCGAAACGGCAAGGAATTCCTCAATTCGAATAATGTCAGAAATCCCCATGTTTTGAGTGATTTCCACGGCATTGGTACTCCAAGGTGTAATCATGGCAGCACGTGGGCCAACAAAAAAAGCATCCAATGATGCTTGCTCAATTTTAGGCTGGTTGCCAAATAACCATGTTAGTTTAGAAATGGTTTCGGTTGATAATTCTTTTGTTGTTTGTACGGCAAACACTTTGCCGGTTACGTTTCCAAAGAAATGAATCATTATGTACGGGTTTGTAAATGTATTTGAAAATGCAAAAATACGTTTTTATTTTAGATTGTAGATCGCTGATTTTCGATTTTTGAAAGGGTTACGAACAGGATTTTAACACTGAAAATCAAAAAAATTTCTTTAGAATGGTTTTGACCGAATTTCGGTAAGAATTTCCAAATAAATTGAGGTGAACCAACAAATAATACAATTGATAAATTTCCATTCGGGCTGAAGTTTCGTTTGAAAACGGAATAATTTCAGCGTAAACTTGATAAAAACTTTCACCAAAACCGCCAAATAATTTGCTCATGGCAATATCAACCTCGTTGTGCCCGAAATACACGGCTGGGTCTATTAAATATGGTGTGTCGTCTTCTGAAATTAAATAATTACCACTCCACAAATCGCCATGCAATAAGGACGGTTTGATGTTTTTGAATAGTTGAGAAAGTGAATTGCCCATTTTTTCAACCGAAGGAATTTCAGAGGAAGCAAGCAAAGATTTTCGATGTGCCAATTTAAACTGTGGATGTAACCGTTCGTGAATATAAAAATCAACCCAATTGCTGTGTTGCGTGTTGCTTTGTGGCAAACTGCCGATGAAATTGTCGGTATCCAGTCCAAAATTTTCAGAATCACATTGGTGTAATTGGGCGAGTTGTTGGCCTAAATGTTCAAAATCTTTGGCGGAAGGTGATTTGCTTTCAATGAATTCCATTAAAAGAAAGGCGTGGTTATCAAAACGATTATAAGCCAAAACTTTTGGGGTTTTTATGGTATTGGTATTTGCAATTAATTGAAGCCCGTTGGCTTCAATTTCAAACATGTTTAAGGCTTTTGAAACTTGGTTGGTTTTCAGGAAATAGGCATTTGTTACTGTTTCAATTTTATAAGCCGTTGAAATATCGCCACCGTGAACTGTTGAAACACGTTCTATGTTTTCATTCAATATTCCTGAAAGGTGGATTTTTAAATCGGTTTGCATGATTTAAAAATACGGAAGAAGATTTAAAAAAAAGAAACTTTGTAATCTTCGTCAACTTGAATTGTCACGCTGAGCGCAGTCGAAGCGCTATTTGGGCCTGTTGTTAAAAAAGAGTTCGTATTAATGTGATTCTGAAACAAGTTCAGAATGACGAGAAACTAGACTTTCCGTTCCAAAAGCGCCATGTAAAACCCATCAAAACCACTTTCGTGGGCGAATACCTTTTTTTCTTTTACAAAATTAAAATCGGCACCAACGTCTGTCTTTAAAAAGGCTTCCACCTGATTTTGGTTTTCAGAAGGTAGTACCGAACAGGTCGCGTAAACCAGTTTTCCGCCGGGTTTTACCATTTTAGAATATTGTTGCAGAACTTCTTGTTGGGTCACTCGAATGCGATCTAAAAACTCAGGTTCCAGTTTCCATTTGGCATCGGGGTTTCGCCTTAGCACACCTAAACCTGAACAGGGGGCATCAATCAAAACCCGGTCTGCTTTTCCGTGCAGTTTCTTTATGGGTTTGGTAGAATCGATCACGCGCATATCGAAGTTGTGTACGCCATTACGTTTAGCACGAATTTTAAGCTTTTTAAGTTTGCTTTCGTAAATATCCATGGCAATAACCTGCCCTTTATTTTGCATTAAAGCCGCTAAATGTAGAGTTTTTCCACCGGCGCCGGCACAAGTGTCCACTACTTTCATTCCGGGTTTTACATCCAGAAAATCGGCTACCAACTGCGACGAGGCATCCTGTACTTCAAAAAGTCCGTTTTTAAAAGCATCAGTAACAAAAACATTGGCACGTTCCTTTAGTTTTAAAGCCGATGGGTAGCCTTTTATAAATTCAGTTTCAATAGTGTTTTCGTCAAAAAGAATACTTTGCAGTTTCTCTTTGGTCGTTTTTAAGGTGTTGACACGCAAAATCACATCGGCCTGCTCGTTTTGCATGGCAATTTCTTTGGTCCACACGGCATCGCCCAATTCTTTTTCGCCCACTTCATCAATCCAATCGGGAATAGACTCACGGAATTTTCTGATTTTAGAAAGCTCGTCAAAACGGCCTTTTATTTTCCGGGTTGGGGTATTTTCAAAATACTTCCAATCTGGTAATTTGATACCTTTTAGGGTCGCCCAAACGGCAAATAGGCGCCACAAGTTGTCGCGATCAAACGGTTCTTTAACTTCGGCAATTTCGGCGTAAAGGCGTTTCCAACGGACAATATCATAAGTGGTTTCGGCCACAAAAGCTCGGTCGCGAGCGCCCCAACGCTTATCGCGCTTCAATAACTGTTGAATCACTTTATCGGCATATTGTTCTTCGTTGAAAATTTGCGTTAATCCGTCAATAACCGCAAAGCATAAATTTCTGTGTAATCGCATGGTTTTAGTAATCAGTTTTCAGTTGCAGTAAGCAGTCTTACCATAAACTGAAATTTAAGCAGGCAAAGTTACGTTAATTGCCATGAATTCACGAATGTTTTATTAATTAGATGAATAGGCTTATCTTTTCCGAAAATTAGTATCTATGAAATCATTTTTTGTTGGTCTGTTAGCTTTGGTGTGCTTTGTTTCCTGTGGGAAGAAGAGCGATTTTATTCTTCGAAATTTTGATACGGTTGAAATTGAAACGCTTTTACAGGATTCAACATTAAGTATTCGTGCTATTGAAATTTTGGATGCCAACAGTTTGGCATTTGCCGCCAGCAAGAATACTTATGGGCTTTACAACAGTAGTCGAAACAAGTGGTTGATTTCACAACAGGAGCACGATTCTTTAAATTTAGAATTTAGGGCTGTTGGCAATAATCAGAATGATTTTTTTATGTTAAGTGTGGCCAATCCGGCGTTATTGTTTAAAACAGGTGATAAAGGTAAAATGGAATTGGTTTATAAAGAAATACACGAAAATGTGTTTTACGATGCCATGGATTTTTGGAATGACAAGGAAGGCATTGCCATTGGCGATTCTACCGATGGGTGTTTAAGCGTTATCGTAACACGTGATGGTGGCGAAACTTGGACAAAACTAACTTGCGATCAATTGCCAAAAGGCATTGAAAACGAAGGTGCTTTTGCGGCCAGCGATACCAACATTGCCATTGTGGGCGATCACACTTGGTTTGCTACCACGGCGGGACGTGTGTATTACTCACCCGATAAAGCCAAAACTTGGCAGGTTTTCGATACGCCAATCGTTAAGGAAAAGGATACCGAAGGTATTTATTCCATCGATTTTTATGATGGACTAAACGGTTTTGCCATTGGTGGCGATTATACCAATCCGGATGCGAATTCAGCCAACAAAATTAAAACTACCGACGGAGGAAAAACGTGGCAATTGGTAGCGAAAAACCAAAACCCGGGTTACCGAAGTTGTGTGCAATACATCCCGAACAGCAACGGAAAGGAATTGGTGGCCATTGGTTTTAAGGGTATCGATTTTAGCAACGATGCCGGCGAAACATGGAAAAACTTAAGCGATGAGGGATTTTACACCATTAGATTTTTAAACGATAGTGTGGCTTATGCTGCGGGTGCGGGAAGGATTTCCAGGTTAACGTTTAGATAATAAAAAAGAAGCCCTTAGGCTCCTTTTATTTATTTGTTTCGTTTTTGTTCGCGGCGTTTTTTCCACTCTTCGAACATGCGTTTTTTAAAATCTTCTTCAGCTATTTTGAGTAAAATGATTTTCTTCGGAGGTATTATTTTTTTCAGCTTATTGTTAAGTTTAACTTCCTCTTCGTGTAATTTTTCAAGCGCTATGGCAATTTTATCTAAAAGTTCGTTGGCGCGTTCATTTGAGATTGTTGTCGCATTTTCTTTTACCTCTCTACGGATTTTTTTTAGTTCACCGTACTTAATTTTGTCGGTAACGTCGTCATAGGCGTTATAAATGGGCCAAAATTGCTGCGCCTCTTTTTCGGTTAAGTCAAGTTTTTCCGTAATATAGGTTACCTTAAGAGCATCAATACGTTCTCTTTTGCTTTGTGAAAAACTATTCACGGTAAAAATAAGCGCTATAATGGTTATAATGTGTTTCATAATATTTGTTTTAATCTACGAGCAAATCTTCAACATCCAAATGCTCTAATAAAAATGTTTCAATTTGATTTTCGTCAAAATTGGTGTCAATAAATCCTGATTCAGTAAGATCTTCCTCGGTGATAAGAGAAGCTAATTCATCGGAGTCAACAACGTCTTCCTCCAAAACAAAGTTCTCAACGGTTTCCATATCTAAAGTATCAAAAGATGCTGGTTTGGTTTCTAAAATCGATAAATTGAAAAGCAATAAAATGGCAGCCGCGATGCTAGATACATAAACCAAAGTTCTTTTGCTGAAAATAGAAATGACTTTTGGTTCCTTAGCTTTCGGAACTTTATTGAGAATGGTATTTTCCAATCCGTCTAAATAATCTTCGGGCATAACAAAACCAGGGCCGCTAACATTTGCTTTGAGTTTGGCTTCAGTAAACAGTCTGTCTTCTAAAGTATCAAAGTAATTGTCGGGAGCTTTAAATCCGGTGCTTTTGATGTTATGTAACTTGTTGTCTTTCATTCTATTTATAAGACTGTTTTTTTTTATAAAGGTTTAATTGTTAGTTAAATAGTCTTCGATTTTTTTTACGGCGATATGGTACGAGGCCTTTAAGGCCCCTTCGCTGGTTTCCAATATTTCTGAAATTTCCTTGTATTTCAAATCCTGAAAATATTTCATATTGAATACCAGTTGCTGTTTTTCGGGCAATGTAGCAATGGCTTTTTGTAATTTTAATTGGATTTCTGTTCCTTCAAAATATACATCGGATGTTAAATTATTTATAGCCTGTTGCTGAACTTCTTCGCTACTGGTTTGTAACCGCCTGGCGTTTTTGTTTATAAACGTAATTGACTCATTGGTAGCGATGCGGTACATCCAAGAAAACAGTTTGCTTTCTCCCTTAAAATTATGAATATTTTTATAAACTTTTATAAATGTGTTTTGAAGTACATCGTCAGTGTCGTCGTGCGATTTCACAATACTTCTGATATGCCAATACAACCGTTCTTTGTAGAGCGAAATCAATGCCCTAAAAGCTTCGTCTTTATCCTTGTCGGATTTTAATTGCTCTAACAGTTGTACTTCTTCTATCACTAAAATAGTTTGATCTTAGACTGATAAAAATAGTAAAAGTTTAAATGAAATTTTCTTTGAAATAAAATGCATTGAAAATCAATGTATTACAAATAAAAATATCGATAAAGTGTATTTAAAATTCGATTAAATGCATTTTTTCTTGTAGGATAAATATTTGTGACATATATTTGTAACAGAAACCTACTTATAAATGTTGGATTGCCCCAAATCTAGCAAAAACAAAAAAAGGATAGCCGCCCCCAAATCGCTATCCTTTTTTCTTTTGTAAAAATTTTTGTAATCGAAAGCTTTATTCAAAGCTTTGCATTTCTACCAGTTTTTGGTAAACGCCTTTTTTTTCAATTAGTGTATTGTGCTTGCCTTGTTCCACAATTTCTCCTTTGTTGAGTACCACAATTTCATCGGCGTTCTGTATGGTGGACAAACGATGCGCAATAACAATGGACGTTCTATTTTTCATCATATTTTCCAGCGCTACCTGAACCAAGCGTTCGCTTTCGGTATCGAGAGCCGATGTGGCTTCGTCTAAAATCATGATCGGCGGACTTTTAAGTACGGCACGGGCAATGCTAAGTCGTTGTTTTTGGCCTCCGGAAAGTTTGTTCCCTGCATCACCAATGTTGGTGTCGATGCCATCGGGCAGTTCTTTTACAAATTCCCAAGCATTGGCCACTTTTAGTGCTTCAATAACCGCTTCGTCCGTGGCGTTTTCGTTGCCTAGTTTAAGGTTGTTTTTTATGGTATCGTTAAACAGAATGGCATCTTGGGTAACGATGCCCAATTGTTTGCGTAGTGAACTCGTGGTAATGTCGTTGATGTTGATGCCGTCAATTAAAATCTCGCCTTTATTTACGTGGTAGAAGCGGGTAATTAAGTTGGCAATGGTCGATTTTCCACTGCCCGATTGCCCCACCAGCGCCACAGTTTTTCCTTTGGGAATGGTTAACGAGAAATTCTTCAATACATAATCGTCTTGATATTTAAACGAAATGTTTTTGAATTCAATTTCAGAATTAAAATCTGTTTTTTCAACGGCGTTGGGTTTATCCCGCAAAGGGTTTGGTGTATCGATAATTTCCTGGATGCGTTCGGCCGCGGCATTACCTTGTTTAATATTGTAAAGTCCGCGTGAAATGGCTTTTGCCGGCACCATAATATTATAGGCCAAGCCCATAAAAGCGATGAACGAACTGCCATCCAAAGAGCCATCAACCAATACCAATTGGCCGCCGTACCAAAGCAAAATGGAAATCACCAAAATGCCTAAAAACTCACTGGTTGGTGAGGCCAAATTTTGACGGTTCAACAGTTTATTTGAAAAATAGTAAAATCGGTTTGAGGATTCCCTGAATTTATCGTCGAATTTTTGTTCGGCGTTAAAACCTTTAATGATGCGCAATCCGGTTAAGGTTTCTTCTAAAGTAGAAAGAATAACGCCCTGTTCGTTTTGAACGCGATCCGATTTTCGTTTTAAACTCTTTCCGATTCTTGAAATAATAATACCCGATATCGGAATAAAAATGAACACAAAAATGGTAAGCTTGGCGCTCAAAATAACCATACCTATTAAGGTGAAAATAATCATTAGTGGTTCTCGGGCAATGAGCTCCAGCACCGGAAGCATGGAATATTGAAGCGTAGCCACGTCATTCGTAACACGGGCCATAATATCACCTTTCTTTTGTTCGGAAAAATAGGAGAGAGGCAGCTCTACCGTTTTGGTGTAAACAGCATTCCGTAAATCGCGAACCACGCCATTTCTCAAAAACACCATGAAATAATTGGCTAAATAACCAAAAATGTTTTTCAGTAAAAACAAGGAAATAATGAGACCAACCACCAATAGTAATGCCTTTTGCGGGTCGTTTTCGGCGTATTGGTTTACATGATAGGCCAAAAAATCTTTATAGTAATCTTTAAGGTCGGCAATGCCAGTGTAATCGGGTTTGGTAATTTGGGTAACCTCGTCTTTTTTTTCGAATAAAATATCGAGCATTGGAATTAATGCGATAAAAGACAGGGTGCCGAATAGTGCATAAAACACGTTGGAAATGATATGCCCAAAAGCATAACTTTTATAAGGTTTGGCGTACCTTAAAATATTATAAAAATGATTCATTAAACTAGAATTGTCTATTTATAAAACATGCTTTTATGGAAACCATAAAAGCATGCAAATTTTTAGCAAAGATACGGGTTATTAAATTAATTTCATGTCCTTTAAAATGGCTTCGGCCTTGGCATCGAGTTCGGCTTCGGTCTTTTTAAAATCGGAAACATCATTTAATTGGGTATTTACGCTAACGTAGAACTTTATTTTTGGCTCGGTACCGCTAGGGCGCAACGCTACTTGGCTGCCGTCTTCCGTGTAATAAATTAATACATTTGATTTTGGAATATCGAGTTTGCTCTCCTCTCCGGTAGACATGTTTTTTGAAGTTGAAAGACTATAATCTTCAAAGCGTACCACTTTTGAACCATTAATGACTTTTAACGTATTGTTTCTCGCATCGGTCATCATTTGTTTGATTTCTTCGGCGCCTTCAATACCTTTTTTGGTAAGCGACACCAATTTTTCTTTGTAAAAACCATGTTCTACGTAAAGTTTTAAAAGGTCTTCAAAGAAGGAGCTTCCATTCGATTTTGCAATGGCCGCAATTTCGCAAGCCAATAGTGTTGAGGTTACGGCATCTTTATCGCGAACAAAATCGCCAACCATAAAACCAAAACTTTCTTCGCCGCCACCAATAAAGTCCAATTCAGGGAAATCGTGAATCAATTTGGCAATCCATTTAAAACCGGTTAGTACAATTTTATTTTCAACACCATAAGCTTCAGCCAATCTATTAAGCATTGGGGTAGAAACGATGGTGGTGGCAATAAATTCCTTGCCTTTTATTTTGCCTTCGTTTTTCCATTTTTTCAAAAGGAAATCGGTCATCATCAACATGGTTTGGTTTCCGTTGAGCAACTGCAGTTCGTTTTGCGAGTTCCGAACGGCCACACCCAAACGGTCGCAGTCGGGGTCGGTGCCAATAACGATATCGGCATTTACTTTTTCGGCCAATTCCAAAGCCATTTTAAGAGCTGCTGGTTCTTCTGGGTTGGGCGATTTTACTGTTGGGAAGCCACCATCTGGTTCTTCTTGTTCTTTTACAATGTGTACATTTTTGTACCCCGCTTGTTTTAAAGTTTCGGGAACCGCGGTAATGGATGTGCCGTGAAGCGAAGTAAACACAATGGTTAAATCGTCTTTAGCGGCCTGGGTAGCGCCAACACAGCCATTTTTTACTGAAGCGTCAACAAAGGCATCGTCAACGGTTTTTCCTATGTAGTGAATTAAATTATCATTGGCTTCAAATTTGATGTCGGCGTAGTCCAGTTCATTAATCATATCAATTACGGCACTATCGTGTGGGGGCACCAATTGGCCGCCATCTTGCCAATACACTTTGTAGCCATTGTATTCTGGTGGGTTGTGCGATGCCGTTAAAACAATTCCGCAGTGGCAATTTAGGTGCCTTACCGCGAACGATAATTCTGGTGTTGGGCGTAAATCTTCAAAAAGGTAAACCTCAATGCCGTTGGCTGAAAACACATCGGCAACCACTTTGGCCAAAGTTTTACTGTTGTGGCGGCAATCATAAGCAATTACGGTTTTTGGAGTAACACCAGGGAATTGCTTGTGCAAATAATTACTCAGCCCTTGGGTGCTTTTTCCTAAAGTATATTTGTTAATGCGGTTGGTGCCCACGCCCATAATACCGCGCATTCCTCCAGTTCCAAACTCTAAATCTTTATAAAAACTTTCTTGAATATCTTTTGGGTTGTTGGCAATACTCTCTTTAATTGTGGTTTGTGTGTTGTCATCAAATGCTGGAGTAAGCCAAGCATTGATCCGTTCTAAAATTTTGGGTTCAATGTGTATCATAATCTCTTGAAAGTTTAGGTCAAAATTAATTAATAGCTGTGAATCATCCTATGGAAGGATAAAGTTTTAAAGTTAACAAATAGTTTGAAAAATCTTAATTTAAATTCAATTTCTCTTTGATTAAATAGCGTTTTTTGTCGGATTTGTTTCGAAGAACGATTTCGCCTAAAAACCCAGCCACAAAAAATTGCGTACCAATAACCATGGTGGCCAAGGCGATGTAGAATTGCGGACGCTGGGTAATGAGTCTTCCGCCGGGGTTTAAAAACAATTTGTCGATGCCCAAATAGGCCGAAAAAGCAAAACCAATGGCGAACATAATAAAACCAAGCGCGCCGAACAAGTGCATGGGGCGCTTGCCAAAACGCGATAAAAACCAAATGGTAATCAAATCTAAAAAACCGTGAATAAAGCGGTTCATCCCAAATTTGGTAACGCCATACTTTCGGGCTTGGTGCTGAACCACTTTTTCGCCAATTTTGGTGAAACCCGCATTTTTTGAAAGCACGGGAATATAGCGGTGCATTTCGCCGTTAACGTCAATGTTTTTTACAACGTCAATTTTGTAGGCTTTCAATCCACAGTTAAAATCGTTCAGTTTTACGCCAGAAGTTTTTCGGGCCGCCCAATTAAAGAGTTTGGAAGGCATGTTTTTTGAAATCACCGAATCGTAACGCTTCTTTTTCCAGCCCGAAACCAAATCGAAACCGTCATTGGTTACCATATTATATAGTTCGGGAATTTCATCGGGACTATCCTGTAAATCGGCATCCATGGTTATTACCACCTGGCCTTTCGCTTTATCGAATCCCGCATGCAGGGCTTGCGATTTTCCGAAGTTTTTCAAAAACCGAATGCCTCTTACGTTGTCATTTTGTTCAGAAAGTTTGGAGATGGTTTCCCATGAATCGTCGGTGCTGCCATCGTCAATAAAAATGATTTCATATGAAAAACGATTGGACTGCATAACATTTACAATCCAATCGTGTAATTCTGTTAAAGATTCCTGTTCGTTAAGTAGTGGTATAACTACAGATATGTTCATTTAAATGGATTCTGAATTCTATAGTCCAAAAGTACTGAATTATTCGGCGTCCGGATTATTTTTTTTCAACGCAGCGGCAACAATAAGCCCTATTATACTGAAAAGCACTAGGTAACCCGCCAGGCCTTTAAGTATATTGCCAATGGAATATTGGTTTTGCGATTCTATTTGCTGTACCGTTTGATCGATAACTTCTGTGGGCGTGTTAAAGCCTTCAAGCATATTTACGGTTTGTTCGATGGTTTTTTGTTTTAACACCTCGGCGGCTTCGGTGTCAATCACATTAAACAATAAGAAAGAAACCACGGTACTGATTAACAACCCTAAAAGTACCGTTATAAAATAAGAGGTGAATGCCTGTTTAAAACTTGCATACCCATCTTGAGCTTGTTTGGTTTTTGCAACCGAAATAATGCCAAAAACAATAATGGCTATCATAATGACTATGCCCAGCCACATATTGGTGAGCAATTCAATGTTAATGGCATAGGCCAAAACGGTAATAAGTGATAATGCCACACCTAAATACAAGCCGTAGTTGGTGGCGATAGATTTTAAAGATTTTTCCATAATATTGCGCTCATTTTTGTTAGCTGTCAGGTTAGTGACCAAAGGTAGTAAAACGTTACAAATTGGATTGAAATAAAAAAAGCAAAAAAGTGTTGCGCATTTGTAAAAAATACTTAAATTTGCACTTCCAAAATTGAAAAGAATATAAAGCATTTAGCGATGAGAAAAGGTATACATCCAGAAAATTATAGAGTAGTGGCGTTTAAAGACATGTCTAACGACGATGTATTTTTAACTAAATCTACTGCCGATACTAATGAAACAATTGAAGTTGACGGTGTTGAGTATCCATTAGTTAAGATGGAAATTTCCAGAACATCGCACCCATACTACACTGGTAAATCTAAATTGGTTGATACTGCCGGTCGTATCGATAAGTTCAAGAACAAATACGCTAAGTTTAAAAAATAATCTTAGTAACAATATATTTTTTAAGCCTTTCAGCAATGAAAGGCTTTTTTGTTTTGTACAATTAAGCTACATTTGAGGGTGAAAAAAACGAAGCAATAGGTTTTAAAAACCAATGCCATAGTTTACAACACCAGCTATTATGAATTACATCCTTTTTGACGGGCCCGCGCGCAACAACCTGTTGCCCTTTACATTTACAAGGCCCGTAGCCGATATACGAGTGGGCATATTAACCATTAGAGAAAAATGGGAATCGTTTTTAGATACCACGACCACAACCGTTACCGAAGATTACCTTTCCGATAAATTTCCTATGGTGGAAATGGAAGAAAACGTGATGATAAACGCCTCATACCTTCCCAATTTAGAATTGGTGGAAATGGTAAAGGACCTAAAGGAAAATCAGGCCATTTTTAAAGATGAAGATGTAATAGCCTTTTTTGCAAAAGAAGCACAAGAAGATATCAACTTTGATGATTACCATGCTATTGAGTTTACTGAGGATATCGTTAAAATAGAACACACGTGGGATATTTTCTCCAAAAACGGCGAAGCCATTCAGGAAGATTTTACGTTGATAACAAAAAATAGAAGTTCGCAGCCTATTCCGTCGAGCAACAATGTTATTGCTCCCGAGAATATTTTTATCGAAAAAGGGGCAAAATTGGAGTTTACCACACTTAATGCTAGTAATGGCCCGATTTATATTGGCAGAAATTCTGAAATAATGGAAGGTTCTATCGTTCGTGGTCCCCTGGCCCTTTGCCAAGGAGCGGCCATTAAAATAGGCGCAAAAATTTATGGCCCAACTACCATTGGCCCCAGTTGTAAAGCCGGCGGAGAGATTAACAATGCTGTCATGTTTGCCAATTCCAATAAAGGTCATGATGGCTATTTGGGCAATTCCGTTTTAGGCGAATGGTGCAATTTGGGTGCCGATACCAATACCTCAAATCTTAAAAATAACTATGCCGAAGTAAGGCTATGGGATTACCAAACCGAGAGCTTTGCCAGAACCGGACTGCAGTTTTGCGGACTCATGATGGGCGATCACAGCAAATGTGGCATCAATACCATGTTTAATACCGGGACCGTTGTGGGCGTAAGTGCCAATATTTTTGGCAGCGGTTTCCCTAGAAATTTTGTTCCCAGTTTCAGTTGGGGCGGTAGCGGTGGTTTCACCACTTACTTGACCAAAAAAGCTTTTGAAGTGGCCGAGGTAGTAATGGCACGCCGTAACATGGAGTTCACCGAACAGGACAAAGCGATTCTGGAGCATGTTTTTGAAGAGACTAAAAAATATAGAAGAGAATAGTTCATGCTCGGGATTTTACTTATTTACTTTATAGGAAAACGGTTTTATGATTTGGCCGAAGAATATAATCAAAGCAAATGGCTCTATGCTATTTTGAGTATAGTTATTTATTATGTTTCAGGTGCTGTGGTGCTGGCTATTGTTGCTATTTTAGATATGAGGATATTTGGTTGGGGTTTTGATTGGAATTCTTTTGGAATTAACCTACTGTCCCTGCCTGTAGGTTTGCTCACGCTTTGGGGATTTTATACTCTATTGGAAAACCGTTGGAAAAAATCTGTTGTTGTCGTAAAAGATGAAATTGGCGATATTGGGAAAAATATTGAGGAGTAATTAGTTCGCCTTTTCTTTTTTAACGTATCTCAAATCCAAAAGATTAATAGGGTTGATACCCAATCCGCTAACGTGCTTTTGGGTAAACCGAATCACTTCGTCATAATATAAAGGCACCATCAAAGCTTTGTCCATAGCCAAAGAATCCATTTTGGTGTAAAGCAATTTTCGTTTTTCAATATCTGTAACAGTGAAAGCTTTGTTGTATAAGCTGTCAAATTCAGCATTTTTATAATGAAAATAGTTGGAGCCACCCGGAGCAAAATTCTTGCTGTAAAAAATCGATAGGTAATTTTCGGCATCCAAATAATCGGCAATCCATGAGCTTCGGAACATGTCCACTTTTCCATTGGAGCGTGCCGCACGCAAAGTGGCTTCAGGCATCACGTCCACATTAATTTTCAATCCTGCCTTTTGAAGCTCACGCTGAATAAATTCGCAAAAACTTAAATAATTACTGGTCGTTACCAATGTGATTTCGGGATTTTTAATGCCACTTTCGGCTTTAAACTGTTGGATAAGCTGTTTGGCTTTTTCGGGCTGATAAGTAAAACCAATAGAGGTGTCGTGCCCTGGTAGGCCAATGGGAATAAAACCGCCATTGGCGGGGTTGCCAATGCCGTTGCGTAAATACATCATCATTTTTTTTCGGTCGAAACCGTAGTTAATAGCTTTTCTAATTAGTTCCGATTGTATTTCGGGTGTTTCCGAATCTAAATAAAAACCCAAATATTCGGTGTTTAAATACGGGCCACGAATCATGTTAACGGTTTCGGCATATTTCTGTCGAAGCTTGCCATCGGCAGTTAAGAGTTCGTCTTTATACGAGGCGTCCAAACTGTTTAAAAAATCGAGGTTACCTTGAACGAACTGTAAAAATTCACTTTGTTTATCGGGTAAAAAGGTAATGGCCACGGCCTCTAAATAAGGGAGTTGTTGACCGCTGTCGTCGGTTTCAAAATAGTTTTGATTTTTCCGGAACACTAATTTTATATTTTCTTCCCAACGTTTAAATTTAAAGGGACCTGTGCCTATGGGGTGCGAGCGGAATTCCGTACCGTAATATTCAACAACTTCTTTGGGCACTACCGAACAATATTTCATGGTGAGCAAGCCAATAAATGCAGGGAACGGTTGTTTTAAGTAAATTTCGAAAATGGTATCGTTTACCGCTTTAAAGTCGTCTACTTTGTTTAAAACCCAACTGCCGGGAGCAGCAATTTTTTCGTCTCGTAAACGGTTTAAGCTGTATGTGAAATCGCTGGCCGTTACGGTTCGAGTAGAATCTTTCCCGAAAAGTTCGTGTTTGTGAAAATAGACATCATCTCGTAAATTAAAGGTGTAAGTTAGCCCGTCTTCCGAAACCTGCCAACTTTTTGCAATGCTGGGTAGAATGTTCAATTCGTCATCCAATTGAACTAACCCGTTGTAAAGTTGGTTGCACACCGAATTGTCCTGTAAAGTTCGCGAAAACGCAGGGTCTAAAGTGTTGATGTTGGCGTATTCGTTGTAACGAAAAACCAAATGGTCTTGGTTTGAGCGGGAACCGCTTCCGCAGGAAAAAACAAAAAACAAAGCACAACTAATTGATAAATAAGATATTGTTTGGCGTAAAACAGGTTTTATCATGTGATTTATTAGTTGTAAATTTGCAATCTTTTAAGCGTAAAGATAAATATTAAAATGATTCTGTAGCAATCCCGCAAAGGGAGGCAGGACAGCAAAAGGTTTTATGGACAAAAAGGTGGCGTTTTATACTTTGGGGTGCAAACTGAATTTTTCGGAAACCTCTACCATTGCCAGAAGTTTTAACGATGAAGGTTTTGATCGGGTAGATTTTTCTGAAAAGGCAGATATTTATGTGATTAATACCTGCTCTGTTACCGAAAATGCCGATAAGCGTTTTAAAACCATAGTAAAACAGGCCCAGAAAGTAAACCCCGAAGCATTTGTGGCTGCTGTGGGCTGTTATGCCCAACTTAAACCCCAAGAGTTGGCCGATGTAGAGGGCGTTGATTTGGTTTTGGGGGCTACTGAAAAGTTCAAAATAACCGATTATTTAAATGATCTTTCCAAAAATGATTTTGGCGAAGTGCATTCGTGCGAAATTGAGGAAGCCGATTTCTACGTGGGCAGTTATTCCATTGGCGACCGTACCCGTGCTTTTTTAAAGGTTCAGGATGGCTGTGATTATAAGTGTACTTATTGTACCATTCCGTTGGCGCGCGGTATTTCCCGAAGCGATACTATGGAAAATGTGTTAAAAAACGCCAAGGAAATTTCAGCACAAAACATCAAGGAAATTGTGCTTACCGGCGTAAATATTGGAGATTATGGAAAAGGCGAATTCGGTAATAAAAAGCATGAACATACGTTTTTGGATTTGGTGACTGAACTGGATAAAGTAGAAGGTATTGAGCGTTTGCGAATTTCGTCCATCGAGCCTAATTTATTGAAAAACGACACGATTGATTTGGTGTCGAAATCACGGGCCTTTGTACCGCATTTCCATGTGCCATTGCAATCGGGCAGTAATGACATTTTAAAGAAAATGAAGCGCCGCTATATGCGTGAACTTTATGTAGACCGCGTTTCGAAAATTAAAGAAGTGATGCCGCATGCCTGTATTGGTGTGGACGTTATTGTTGGTTTCCCGGGTGAAACTGATGAGCACTTTTTGGAAACGTATAATTTTTTAAATGAATTGGATATTTCATATTTACATGTGTTTACTTATTCTGAACGCGACAATACCGAAGCAGCCGAAATGGATGGTGTAGTGCCTAAAAATGTAAGAAGTAAGCGTAGCAAAATGTTACGTGGGCTATCGGTAAAAAAGCGCCGTGCGTTTTATGAGAGCCAAATAGGAACTATCAGAACGGTACTGTTTGAAAGCGAAAACAAAGAAGGTTATATTAATGGTTTTACTGAAAACTACGTGAAAGTGAAAACCCCATGGAATCCGGAACTGGTGAACACCTTGCATGAGGTAGAGTTAAGCGAAATTGATGCAGATGGTTTGGTGCGGTTTCAGTTTGTAAACCAAATGGTGTCTTAAATTAAACATTTCAGTATCAAAAAAGCCGAAATCCATTAGAGAATTTCGGCTTTTTTGATGGCGTAAATACCACTTAAATTCTTACCCCAACCGGAAGCATGCGCTTGTATTTTCTGTTGCTTCGTACAAACTTTGCGATTTCTGGGCTGGTTGGCACAATGCTTAAATTGCGGTCGGCAATGTGGTCAAAAACAAGAGCTAAAAAGTCCTTTTTAAAATTCTCGTCTTTAACGTTTTCGGGGATAACTAGCTTGGTTAAAAAGATCTTTCGTTCTTGAGATGAGTATTCAATTTTTGCCAATTGTCCGTCAACTTTAATTTCAAATTGACGCAAGAACTCATTGTCAATTAATTCTGCAGCTTCAACCATGATAATATATTTTAATTTATAAGGAATGTAAAATAGTGGATACTATTTGTATAACTTTGTGCAAAAGTACGCAAAAAAAAGCTAAGAATAAAGCGTTTAAGCGCATAATGTCCTATGAGTCAAGAGCTAATACATGTTTATTTTATGCCTGGAATGGCCGCCAGTCCTAAAATTTTTGAGTACATAAAATTGCCCGAAACCCAATTCAAAATGCATTTTTTAGAATGGGATATACCACTTGATAATGAGGAGCTTAATGATTATGCCCTGCGTATGTCCAAAAAAATAAAGCATGCAGATGTGGTCTTGGTTGGAGTGTCTTTTGGTGGGGTGTTGGTTCAGCAAATGGATAAGTATGTAAAAGCCAGAAAGCTAATTATTGTTTCTAGCGTTAAAAGCGTATTTGAGCTACCAAAACGAATGCTGCTGGCCAAAACTACTGGGGCCTACAAAATAGTGCCCACACAATTAGCGAGTAAAATAGACGTTTTTGAAAAGTACGCCTTCGGTAAAACCATGGCAAAGCGTTTAGAGTTGTATAAAAAATACCTGTCGGTTAACGATCCTAAATATTTAAGTTGGGCCATAAAAAATATGGTGTGTTGGGAGCAAAAACAACCAAGAAAAGACATTGTTCACATTCATGGTGATAAAGACCCGGTATTCCCCATAAAATACATCAAGAATTGCATGGTTATTAAAGGCGGAACCCACATTATTATAATAAATAAATACAAATGGTTTAACGAAAATTTACCTAAAATTATATTAGGGCAGTAGGTTAATTTTCTTAATTTTATCAAAAACTTTTTAAAGATGAAGATTGTACAGAAAGCCTTGGCGTTAGTGGGATTATTAAGTTTATGCGCACTGTTTGTTTATGCTTTGCAAGACGCGCCAACTGATGAAAATTTTGAAAAAAAATTAATTAACGATTACAACGTTTATGCACTTCAAATCCCTGAAGATTTAAATTTTGCGGGAGAACCGGTGCCTATTGAAAATCCAGATATTTTAGAACGGATTGATAGGGAACTTTTGGTGAACACCTATTGGCAGTCCAACGGTCTGCTCATGTTTAAGCGGGCTAAAAAATACTTTCCGCTAATTGAACCTATTTTGGCTAAACACGGTGTGCCCGACGATTTTAAATATTTGGCCGTGATTGAAAGTGGTTTAACCAACGCGGTTTCTCCAGCAGGGGCGCGTGGAATGTGGCAAATTATGCCAGCCACTGGGCGTGAAAACGGACTGGAAGTAAACAGTAACGTTGATGAGCGCTACCATTTGGAAAAAGCTACAGAAGTGGCCTGTAAATACCTTTTAAAAGCTAAGGAAGATTTGGGCTCGTGGACCCTGGCAGCTGCGGCTTACAACGCTGGTAATGCTGGTGTTTCAAGACGTTTGAGAGAACAAAATGTAAACGACTACTACGATTTACTTTTGGGAGAGGAAACTGGCCGATATGTTTTTAGAATTGTCGCGCTAAAAGAGATTTTGTCCAACCCAACCAAATACGGTTTTAATTTTAGGGAAAAGGACTTGTATAAACAGGTGCCCACTTACCAGGTAGAAGTAGATACGGCAGTAACCGATTTTACTAAGTTCGCAGAGCAGTTTGGCATCAATTATAAATTATTGAAAATACACAACCCTTGGCTGCGCCAACCGCACTTAAATAATAGGTCCAGAAAACAATATTTTATCGATATACCAGAAAAAGGATATTATAACTAACTTTAGTGATAGACTTTATACAAGAGCATTCGTGGGTAATTTTAATTATCCTCAATTATATAATAGCCATCTCGGCTGTTATCACTGTTGTGCTCAAAAATATCAACCCAACCAAAACAGTTTCCTATATTATTGTTTTGGTTTTTTTTCCTTTTTTGGGCATACTTATTTATTACCTGTTCGGACAGGAATACAGAAAGAACAAAATTTTCAGCCGGAAACATGTTCTTAACCAAAGCACCATAAAAGCCATCAATGATGAATTGGAGTTGGATAGTGAGGAAATACAAAAAGTAGACGACTATCTTGAAGGCAAGGTAAAGTTGGTAAAGCTGCTTTACGACAATAAAAGTTCACCGTTAACGCTTTGCAATGATGTTGATTTGTTGGTGAATGGTGATGAAAAATTTAAGCATTTGCTGAAGGATCTTCAAGCGGCGAAAAATCACATCCACTTAGAATATTACGTAATCCGGGAAGGGCAAATATGGAACAAGCTTTTAGATGTTTTATGTGAAAAAGCATCTGAAGGCGTAAAGGTAAGATTGGCTTATGATGATGTAGGGAGTAAGTTATCGTCGCGCTCTAAAAAGCGTTTAAAAGAGTGTGAAATAGAGCATTTCCCGTTTATGCCAGTGTTGTTTTCAAAGTTTACGGGCAAAATGAATTACCGTAACCACAGAAAAATAGCGGTAATAGATGGCGAGGTGGCTTACGTGGGCGGCGTTAATATTGCCGATGAGTACGTAAACGAATACAACCACAGTTTTTGGCGCGATACGCATTTAAGGTTGGTTGGTGAAGCCGTAAACTCTTTGCAAATAAGCTTTTTTACCACTTGGCACTTTGTTTCAGATCAAAAGCTGAAAATTTCAAGTTCTTATTTTCCGAAGATAGACTGCGAGGGCAATGTTGCGGTTCAGATTGCGGCCAGTGGCCCCGATACCGATTGGGCGTACATTATGGAGGCTATTTTTACAGCCATTACAACGGCCGAAGATTACGTATATATTACAACGCCATATTTTGTGCCCAACGACCAAATGATTATGGCTTTGCAAGTGGCATCAAAAAGTGGGGTGGATGTGAAATTGATTATCCCGAAAGAATCAGATTCTTGGGTGGTTAAGCATGCCACCAATTCGTATTTAGAGCATTTATTGGATGCGGGGGTGGAGGTGTATCGATATACCAAAGGATTTGTACACGCTAAGACTATGGTGGTTGATGACATTTTTTCAACCATAGGCACCTCAAATATGGATTACCGCAGTTTCAATATCAATTTTGAGGTCAATGCCTTTATTTACAACGAAGAAAAAAGTAAAATGTTGAAAAAGCAATTTATTGAAGATTTGAAAAACAGCGAAGCAATTGATCCAGAACGATGGGGAAACCGCCCAAAAGTTTCCAAACTTAAAGAATCCTATTGCAGATTGTGGTCACCTTTAATATAAAAAAACTCGAAGTGTTAGCTTCGAGTTTTTTTAAGATGAATTTTTCTAAATAAATTTTATCCTCTTCTTTTTTGGGCTCTTAACGATCCGCCTGCCCCGTAATGTTGGTTGGGCATTTGGGCACGTTTCATATTTTGTTTCATCATTTTAATTTGTTCGGTAAGCATACCTTGCTTGTCCAATTTTTGGGCTTCGGTAAGCAATTTTTGGGCTTCCTGTTTTCTTCGTTTAGAAAAAGCAATGCCTGCCAAGTTCAATTTTGCCATGGCTAAATCGTGGTCCATAGACAACCCAAGCGAAAGGGCTTTTTTGAAATATTTTTCGGCTTCGTTCATGTTGGTTTGTGAAACCATTAGTCCGTGTAAATAATTGTAATAACCCTGTTGCTTTTTCACCAAGGCCGATTCTGGATTTTTGATTTTGTCCAACCATTTTTTGGCACCATCAAAATCTTGTTTTCGTAGTTTTAAAAAGGCCAGTAAAATAAATTCATTCTTAAAATAAAGGAACACAAAAATGAGCGATAGCAGAATGAGCATGATTCCGTTGCCAATATAGCCTTCGGTAAATTGGTAAACGGCATAAGCTATAATGGCAACGGCAATAACAAGTTTTATATTTTTATTGAACATGTTTTTAAACAGTTTTAGGTTTGGTTTCCTTTAAAAAGGAACTTCAATTCGTGGTTTAAGACTGCAAAGAAACTAAAATTTTATGAAAAAAAGCGTATGTGCTGTAGCTAAAAAAAGGGCTGGATACTGTTAAATACTAGTGTTATAGTGTGCCAGCGGTGGCTGAAAATATTTTCAAGAATATTTTTAAAAAAGGTTTGCAAAGTTGTAAAGGGTTCGTATATTTGCCCTCGGTTTTTAAGGAAGCCTAAGATTAAAAATTACTATTCAGATTTTAAAGACACAAGATAATGAGTAAAAGAACATTTCAGCCTTCTAAAAGAAAAAGAAGAAACAAGCACGGTTTTAGAGAAAGAATGGCTTCTGCTAACGGCAGAAAGGTATTAGCGCGTAGAAGAGCTAAAGGTAGAAAAAGATTATCTGTGTCATCTGAAACTAGACATAAGAAATAATGATTAACAATTGTTCATAATTAAAAAGGTGTTACTTAAGTGTAACGCCTTTTTTTATATCTAAGTATCATTATTTTTGCAACGAATTAAAATTCAATATATAACCAGAAGAAAATGCCGAAAAACGAAAAACTAAAATCTATTTTAATTATTGGTTCGGGGCCCATCGTCATTGGGCAAGCATGCGAATTTGACTATTCAGGGTCTCAGGCACTTAGGTCGTTAAGAGAGGATGGAATTGAAACTATTTTGATCAACTCCAACCCGGCTACGATCATGACCGACCCATCTATGGCCGATCATGTGTACTTGCTTCCGTTGAACACCAAATCGATAATTAAGATTTTAAAGGAACACCCACAAATTGACGCCGTTTTACCAACCATGGGAGGGCAAACAGCCTTAAACCTTTGTATTGAGGCTGATGAAAAAGGAATTTGGGAAGATTTTGGAGTTGAAATTATAGGTGTTGATATTGATGCCATAAACATTACCGAAGACCGCGAGCAATTTAGAGATTTAATGACCAAAATTGGTGTGCCTATGGCGCCTCAGGCCACGGCAACTTCATTCCTTAAAGGAAAGGAAATTGCACAAGAGTTTGGTTTTCCGTTGTGTATCCGTTCTTCGTTTACTCTTGGAGGAGCTGGAGCATCTATTGTTTATGACGAAAAAGATTTCGATAAATTATTACGTAACGGTCTGGAAATTTCACCTATCCACGAGGTGATGATCGATAAGGCCTTGTTGGGCTGGAAAGAATATGAGCTGGAGTTGTTAAGAGACTCGAACGATAACGTGGTTATTATCTGTTCTATCGAAAATATGGATCCAATGGGAATCCATACCGGAGATTCCATTACCGTAGCGCCAGCGATGACTCTTAGTGACAGAACTTACCAACGTATGCGAGATATGGCCATACATATGATGCGCAGTATTGGTGATTTTGCCGGAGGGTGTAACGTGCAGTTTGCGGTTTCTCCAGATGAAAATGAAGATATTATCGCCATTGAAATCAACCCACGTGTATCGCGTTCTTCTGCATTGGCTAGTAAAGCTACGGGTTACCCAATTGCGAAAATTGCTGCCAAATTGGCCTTGGGCTACCACTTGGATGAATTGAATAACCAGATTACAAAATCGACTTCGGCATTGTTCGAGCCTACTTTAGATTACGTAATTGTAAAAATACCACGATGGAACTTCGATAAATTTGAAGGTTCAGACCGTACTTTAGGGCTTCAAATGAAAGCCGTTGGTGAGGTAATGGGTATTGGGCGTTCATTCCAAGAAGCACTTCACAAAGCCACGCAATCATTGGAGATTAAGCGTAACGGTTTAGGTGCCGACGGTAAAGAGAATACCAATTACGATCAGATTATAGAAAAATTAACCCATGCCTCTTGGGACCGCGTATTCATTATTTACGATGCCATAAAAATGGGTATTCCGTTAAGCAGAATATACGAGATTACCAAGATAGACATGTGGTTCTTAAAGCAATATGAAGAGTTGTATTTCCTTGAAAAAGAAATTTCGACTTTCAATATCGATACAATTGAAAAAGAATTATTGCTAGAGGCCAAACAAAAAGGCTATGGTGACAGACAGATAGCCCACATGTTAGGGTGCTTGGAAAGCCAAGTTTACAATAAAAGAGAAGAATTGGGCATCAACCGAGTTTACAAGTTGGTTGATACTTGTGCGGCAGAATTTGAAGCCAAAACACCATACTACTATTCAACCTTTGAAAGTGATATGGAAACGGCCGATAGCGACCGATATGCACACAACGAAAGTGTGGTAACCGATAAGAAGAAAATTATCGTTTTAGGTTCAGGTCCAAACCGAATTGGACAAGGTATTGAGTTCGATTACTGCTGTGTTCACGGGGTTTATGCGGCTAAAGAATGTGGTTACGAAACCATCATGATTAACTGTAACCCAGAAACGGTGTCGACCGATTTTGATACCGCAGATAAACTGTATTTCGAACCAGTTTTCTGGGAGCACATTTACGATATTATCAAGCACGAAAAACCAGAAGGTGTTATTGTTCAGCTTGGTGGACAAACCGCATTAAAGCTTGCTGAGAAACTAGATCGCTACGGTATAAAGATTATAGGAACGAGCTACAAATCGTTAGATTTGGCTGAAGACCGTGGAAGCTTCTCTACTTTGTTAAAAGAGAACAATATTCCTTACCCGAAATTTGATACTGCCGAAACAGCTGATGAAGCGTTGGCTGTGGCCAAGGAATTGGATTTCCCAATCTTGGTAAGACCATCTTATGTATTGGGTGGGCAAGGCATGAAAATTGTAATCAACGAAAAGGAACTGGAAAAACACGTGGTGAGTTTGCTACAAAGCATTCCGAACAACAAACTGTTGTTAGACCACTATTTGGAAGGAGCAATTGAAGCCGAAGCCGATGCCATTTGTGATGGCGAAGATGTTTACATCATCGGTATCATGGAGCATATTGAGCCTTGTGGTGTGCACTCGGGCGATAGTAACTCTACTTTGCCACCATTTAATTTGGGTGAATTTGTAATGCAGCAAATAAAAGACCATACCAAAAAGATTGCCTTGGCACTTAACACGGTTGGTTTGATTAACATTCAGTTTGCTGTAAAAGACGATACGGTTTATATTATCGAGGCCAACCCAAGAGCATCGAGAACGGTGCCGTTTATTGCTAAAGCATACGGAGAGCCTTACGTAAACTACGCTACTAAATTGATGTTGGGCGATAAAAAAGTTAAAGATTTTAACTTTAATCCGAAATTAGATGGTTACGCCATAAAACAGCCTGTATTCTCTTTCAACAAATTCCCGAATGTAGATAAAACATTAGGGCCAGAGATGAAGAGTACCGGAGAGAGCATCTTGTTTATTGATAGCTTAAAGGATGATGAGTTTTACGAATTGTACTCTAGACGAAAAATGTACTTGAGTAAATAATGTAAATTTATAACAATGAAAAGCCGCTTTTTAGCGGCTTTTTTTTATAACTCTACTTTCGCATTTTGTTTTTTAATAAGCTCTAAATGCTCTTCTATTTTAAATTCAGAAGATTTAAATTGTGTTGTTCGCGTTTTGGCCTGTTGCTGTCTGGCGATACTTCTGGCAAAGCGGCGCACACTTTGTACATCGTCTAAAATTAAGCCGGGAACGGGTACGTTTTTTCCATTTTGGTCTTTAGCGACCATGGTAAAATAAGATGAGTTGCAGTGCTTTATTTCCCCTGTTTGGATGTTTTCTGATTCTACCCTTAAGCCAACAACCATAGAAGTCCGCCCCGTATAATTAATTGAAGCTTTGAGGGTTAGCAGTTCGCCAACTTCAATGGGATTTAAAAAATCTACTCGGTTTACCGATGCCGTTACGCAATAGTGCCGAGAGTGTTTGGAGGCACAAGCAAAAGCAATTTGGTCCATTAAATTTAAAATATGGCCACCGTGTATTTTTCCGCTGAAATTGGAATGTGAGGGTAGCATGAGTTCGGTGATGGTAATTTGAGATTCTTTGGCGTGTTTAAACATGGTTTAAAAAGTTTATTCGTCGTCTTGAGATCGTTTTATAATAGCTTCGGGAAGCGATTTTTTAGCTTTCGCCCCCATTTTTTTCAATTTTTCTACACTTTTTACAAGGTTACCACGGCCTTCAACAAGCTTATTCATAGCAGCCGAGTAATCGCTCTTGGCGGCATCGATTTTTTTACCAACTCCGGTTAAGTCGCTTACTAAGCCTTCAAATTTATCGTAAAGTGCGCCCGCCTGTCGGGCAATTTCCATGGCGTTGCGTTGCTGTTTCTCATTATTCCACATCGTGTCGATGGTACGTAAAGTAGCCAAAAGAGTGGATGGAGTAACAATAACAATATTTTTCTCGAAGGCTTTGTTGTAAATGGTAGTGTCTTCGTTAACTACAACGGCAAAAGCTGGCTCGATAGGGATAAACATCAGTACAAAATCGGGAGATTCAATATCATATAAATCTTGGTAATTTTTCTGTGAAAGTTGATCTACGTGCTTTTTTACCGAATTAACGTGTGCCTTTAAAAAAAGTGGTTTATCATCATCTTCTGCATTTACCAAACGTTCATAATCAGTAAGCGAAACTTTGCTGTCGATTACCATTTTTTTGCCGTCGGGAAGGTGGAGCACCACATCGGGTAGTAAACGCGAACCGTTTTCTAAAGTAAAACTTTGTTGTACAAAATACTCGCGGTCTTTTTCCAATCCCGATTTTTCCAAAACACGTTCCAGTACCAATTCGCCCCAATTACCTTGCATTTTGCTGTCGCCTTTCAAAGCACGCGTTAGGTTGGTGGCCTCTTTCGTCATTTGTTGGTTGAGGTCTTTTAGCCCTAGTAATTGTTCCTTTAAGGCCGAATGCATACTGATGCTTTCTTTTTGGGTTAAATCGACTTTCTCTTCAAAAGTCTTTATTTTTTCTTGAAGCGGATTGAGTATGTTTTTAATATTCTCTTTGTTCTGTTCGGTGAATTTATTCGATTTCTCATCCAAAATTTTATTGGCCAAGTTTTCGAATTCTTTGGTGAATTTTTCCTGCAACTGCTCAACTTCTGCTTTTTGCTCTCGATTTTTTATTTGAAGGTTTTCAAAATCGGCATTGCGTCTGGCCAATTCAGAATTCAATAAATCCTTTTCCCTGCGGATGGCCTCACGCTCATTTTCAACTTTAACAATGGTTTCCTTTAAATCCTGTATTTGTTTGTTGTAGTTTTCGCTTTGCCTATTCAACTCTATTTCCGAAAGCTGCTTCTGTTCCCGAATTTGCTGTTCTAGGTTGCTGTTGCGTTCGGTCAAGGCACTTTTTTCGTTTTGGGATTTGAGCTTATTGATAAACATGCCCAAAAACACACCGATGGCGGCGGCAATTATAATGGCTAGAAAAAGGATAAGGTTGTCGTTCATTTTGGAAAAAATAATACCAAAGATAAACGTTTTGGGCAGAAGTTTGAAACGGGGCGCGTGCAGATTTGGCCCAGACAATTGGTTTTTGGAATTCTTTATTTTTTCACCCGAAATGTTCCCGTTTTTTCATCAAAAGCAATTAAATCTTTCGGAAACAGATTCTCAAAAACATTCGCCTGGATAAGTTGGCAGGGTTGCCCAGAAACCACATTATTGTTGGTCATAACAATCAAAGTATCGCACAACTGAATAGCCAAATCGATTTCGTGCGACGAAAATAAAATGGTTTTACCAGTATCTTTTGCCAATTTTTGGAGGAGTTTTAAAATATAGGCTTTGTGGTACATGTCAAGATGTGTGGTTGGCTCGTCGAGTACAATCAAATCGGTGTCTTGTGCCAAGGCGCGGGCAATCATCACTTTTTGCAACTGGCCATCACTCAGTTCGTAACATTTTTTATGTTTTAAATCTTCAATGTTAGTTTGCTTTAGTGCGTTTTCAATTTGATGCAAATCTGATTGAGATAAGTTTCCAATCCAATTGGTGTAGGGTTGTCGGCCTAAGGCCACCACCTCGAAAACCGATAAATTTTTTGAGGCTATGGGTTCGGTAAGCACCAAACTCATTACTTTGGCCAAATCGAAGCTGTGATATTGGTGAATCTCTTTTTGATTGAGGAGAATTGAACCGCTTAGTGGATTTTGAACGTTGGTAATGGTTCTTAAAAGCGTAGATTTTCCAATACCGTTAGCACCAATTAAGCCCACCAATTCACCGTGTTTTAATTCAATATTGATGTTTGAAGCAATAACCTGTTTAACTTTTTTTGAGCTGTAGCCCACAGAAAGGTTTTCGGTTTTTAGGATGCTATGTTGTGGTTGGTTTATCATTAAAACACCATTTTTCGTTTTCGGGTCAATAGCCAAATGACCACGGGAGCACCAACAAGTGCTGTTATCGCATTAATGGGCAGAGTAAAGTCGCTGCCTGGCAATTGGGCAATGCTATCGCAAACCAACATGACAATAGCACCGAACAAAAATACGGCCGGCAACAAAATTTTATGGTTGGCGGTATTAAAAACTTGCCGGGTAATATGCGGAATAGCCAACCCGATAAAAGCGATAGGGCCCGTAAATGCTGTAATTGTTCCGGCCAAAAGACTGGTGGCTATGATAATGAGCAATCTACTTTTTTTGATGTTCAGGCCGAGACTTTTTGCGTAGTTTTCACCTAAAAGCAACGAGTTGAGTGATTTTATTGAGGTGATACTCAGTAGAATGCCCACGCCGAAAATGAGGAAAAGTATAAATAAATCTTCCCATGATAAATTGCCCAAGCTGCCAAAACCCCAAAAAATGTACTGTTGCAATTGTTCGGCCGATCCAAAATACGAAAGCATACTAACAATAGCGGCGGTTATACTGGCAAACATGAGTCCGATGATTAAAATAGCCATAGTGTCCCTTATTTTTATGGAAACCGCCATAACCGCCAAAAGCACCAAAAAACTGCCCATACTAGCTGCGATGACAATGCCCCATTTTGATACAAAAAGCGTGGCGAAAATACCACCAAAAATGCTATAGCCCAGAATGACCAAGGCTACACCTAAACTGGCTCCCGAGCTAATGCCCAATACAAAAGGGCCCGCCAAAGGGTTTCTAAAAAGCGTTTGCATCAACAGGCCTGAAATGCCCAAACCAGACCCCACTACAATGGCAGTAATGGCTTTGGGTAACCGATAATTTATAACAATATGTTGCCAACTTTCCTTTTCGGTGGGGCTGCCTATTAGGCTATTGAAAATATCCTTAAACGGTATGGATACCGATCCCAAACTGATGTTCGCAAAAAAGCATACCAAAAGCAATAGTATTAATACTAAAAAAGAAAGTCGATATGTTGTTGGGTTAGGCAATTATGGCAATTTTTTAAAAAAGAATAAGTTGTGGTTGGGCAATAGTTCGGGGTGACCGATTTTTATTAAATCTTTCAGCACCAAATCGGGGCGGGTTAAACCGAGTTCAAAATAGGTAACTCCGCCCGTTTCGCCCGTGGTGTTGGTTACGGTAAATATATTTTTGTTTTTATAGGCTGAAAACATACTGTGTTGCTCACTGCCGTTTTTTAAGGTTTGTAAACTGGTGTAATTAGACGGGTTTAACCAAATATTAGCATTTTTGGCTTTTACGAAAACCGATTCAAAATTAAGTTTTAAACTTCCCGTGCCTTTGGAATCTTTCCACAGGTAATTCAGTCCGGCATCTTCAAAAAGTTGCGCTTCGGTACTGGTGCCGTTGGGCAGATACCAAACATCACTGTGCATGGCACCAGCCAAAACGGTGGGCTTGTTTTCTATATTTTTGGCCAGTGTTTTGGCTTCTAAATAATTATTTTCAATCTGTTTGAAAATAGAGTCGGCTTGCTTTTCTTTATTGAAAAGTGCCCCGAAAAACTTAATCCATTCGGCTTTTGCGAGGGGTGATTCTTCCACCCAATCGCCATTAAAAATTACGGGAATGCCCGATTTTTTTATGGTTTCTAACGAACGGTTGTTGCCGTCAATGCCAAAACCAACCACAACATCAGGGTTTAATTCCAACAACACTTCAGTATTGATGCCCTCGTTTTTGCCCAGCTCCCTGATTTTTTTCTGTTCGATACGCTCCCTAATTTTTTCAGAAGAAATATAATCCACTCCAGGGAAACCAGTTAGGGTTTCAGTTTCATCCAACAATTCCAATGCGGGAAGATGGGTGGTAGAAGTCACGACAATGTTTTCAATAGGAAGCTTGATCATACCATCAAATTGCGATTTTTCCAAAGCTCCAAAACTGGTGTCATGGCCAGATTTCAATAAAGCAAACCGGTAACTTTTTTCGGCCTCTGGCCATGGCTTTTCAATAGTTAGGATTTTGTGGGTTTTAAACGTTTCCACCGAGAACCCTTTTGCGTACTCAATGGTTAAGGTCTTTCCTGATTCCGTTTTAACGGATGTTTTTGAGACTTCATTCTTGCATGAAACGATTAATAAAATGAAAAATATGGGGAGGAAGTTTTTCAAAATTGGATTTTTTGTCGGTTCAAAAGTAATATTATTTCCAGTTTTAGGGTAAAGATTAAAAAGGTAATGTTTACTTTTGCGCCGAATTTTGGTTTGGCTACGCCACAAAGAAAAATAATTTTTCGGGATGGCTTTGCCAATTAAAAGGGAATCTGGTGCGACTGTTAAAGTCAATTCCAGAACTGTTCCCGCAACTGTAAGTTTATGCCGAACTCGTTTCGGCACCTCATAAGAGGATGCTATTTACTTCAAAACCACTGGCTTTTAGCTGGGAAGGTTAATTAGCATAAAACAAGTCAGGAGACCTGCCAATTTTCAAAACAATAAGTTGAACTTTCGGGATAAAAGTTTGCGTATGAAATCCATGCGATTCCGAGTAATTTTTTATTTAAAATGAACAAAAAAACAAGAGTTTTAGGTGTACTGTGTTTTGGTATATCTGCATTTGGTTTTGCCCAACAACAGGCGCAAACCACAACATTGCAACAATTGGATGAGGTGGTTGTTGCCGATTCGCGCTTTGAATTGAAACGTGAGCATTCGGGTAAAACGGTGATTAAAATTTCAAAAGAAGAAATTGAGCGCCACCAAGGCCGTTCGTTGGCCGAATTGATCAATACAAAAAGTGGGATTGAAATTAACGGCAGCCGAAGTGTTGAGGGGCAGAATTTAGGAAATTACATTCGCGGCGGAAACAATCGCCAAGTGTTGGTGTTGATTGATGGGGTGCAAGTAAACGACCCCTCGCTGGTGGCCAACGACTTCGATTTACGTTTATTGGATTTAAACACGGTTGAAAGTGTTGAAATTATAAAAGGTTCGGCCAGTACGCTTTACGGCAACGCAGCGGCCACGGCTGTAATTAACATAACAACTAAAAAGGCATCGAAAAATGCGGTTTCAGGAAGCTTTTTAACTGTAGTGGGGACCAATCAAAGTCAGGACGACCAGAATTATAATGGCGCCAACTTTACTAACAGTGCCACAATAAACGGCAGTTTAAATAAATTGAGTTACGTAGCCAGTTTCGGAAATAAATATGTAGATGGGCTTTCGGCAGCAAAATCTGAAAACCCCGAAAAAGACCCATTTTCGCGTTATAATACCCGTTTAAAATTGGGTTACGAATTTAATGATGCTTTTGAAATAAGCGCTTTTGCAAGCTATGATAATTTAAAGACCGATATTGATGGTTTTCCGGCGCCAACTTATACTTTGGCCGATACAGACGACCAATATGTGTCGAAACAAAAACGGGTAGGGGTGTCGCCAAAATTCAGTTACGAAAACGGAAGTTTTCAGGTAAATGCGGCATATACCAAAATTGACCGTAAAACTATTTCTGGGTCTGGCTCTACTTCAGAAAATGAAGGCGAAACCTATTTGGTTGATGCCTTTCATAAATATGTTTTTAATGGGCAGTTCCATACCGTGGTTGGTTTAAACTATGGCAAATACAATAGTTTGTTTGCCAACGAAGAAAGTTTTAGTAATACCGATCCGTATTTGAATGTGGTTTATGTATCCGATTTCGGTTTGAATGTTAATCTTGGTGGGCGTTTAAACAACCACAGCGAGTACGGTTCGCATTTAGTGTATAGTGCAAATCCATCATACAGCATAGCGTTAAACGAAGGTTACGCTAAGGTTTTTGGTTCGTATGCTACCTCGTTTATTGCGCCCAATTTATCGCAATTATTTGGTTATTATGGCGCCAATCCAGATTTGGAGCCCGAAGAAAACAAAACCATTGAAGGTGGTTTGGAGTTCAATACCAAAAACGGAATCCGTTTAAGCGGATTATATTTCAACAGAAACGAAGAAAATACTATTATTTATACCACAGGGTATGAAAACGCAACCTCGGATGCTACGGTTCATGGGTTTGAAGCTGAAGCAGAAATTGAGATTATTGAAAACTTACAGTTTAGCGCCAATTATACCTTTACCGAATTAAAGAACGGCATTCGTTTACGCGTGCCTAAGCATAAGGTGAATGCGGGGCTTGGTTATCATTTTTGTAAAAACAGCTATGCTTCTATAAACTATCAGTTTGTGGGAAGTAGAACCGATACCAATTTTTCAACCTTTATGAATGAAGAATTGAGTAGCTATTCTTTATTGGATTTGTATTTCAGTCAGAAGTTATTAGACAATAAAGTGAAGCTTTTTGCTAGTGTAACCAATTTATTTAATGAAGATTATTTTGAGGTTTTAGGATACACCACTAAAGGACGGAATGTAAACTTAGGTTTGAACATCAATTTATAGATCAATATTTTCTCCAGTCTTAACCACTTATTTTAAATGCCTCCGCTTTTTGGAGGCATTTTTTATGGAACCAAATCGCAATACCAAACCCCATATTTTTCAGATTTGCAGATGGAATCGTCCGTATTGGGGTTATCGTATTCCCGGTATACTTTTTCGCCTATAGTAAATTCAATAGGATTATTGAAAATAGGCCCATCGAAACAAAAGGTGTGGAATTCGCCATTCTCGCCGCAGGCATCCACTCCTTCGGGAAGATTTTCAATAAAATGTTTGTCGATTATCGTGCCAACAAAATCTTCGCCAAAATATTTTGAATTGGCACAAACCACAATGGTTTTAAAACCCAAATCTAAAAACTCGGTTAGCAGCGTTTTGGTATCGCGTTTCCAAATAGGAAAAACCGTTTTTATACCTACTTTTTTCAATTGAATTTCTCGGTAGCTTTTTAAATCTTCCAAAAAAATATCGCCAAATGCCGAGTGGGTAAAGCCTTCATTTTTTAGTTGCGAAATGGTTTCGGTCATTTTTTGTTCGTAAACTTCCATGCTGGACATTTCGGGCAGTTCGATTAAACTGGCGGGAATGTTTATCGCGTTGGTCTGGGCTACGAGTAATTCATTCCGTAGGCCGTGCATCGATACCCGATTATAATGACTGTTTACTGTGGTAACCAATTTATCAACCGAAAAATTCTCGTCTTGAAGTAAATGGTAAAGTGCCAAGGCCGAATCTTTACCCGTACTCCAGTTGAAATAGGTTTTGTGTTTACTCAAAAGTTCTTTTTAAAAGTTAGGAAATCTATTTTCAACATACATGCCTTTTTCAAACGGTCTAAAGTCTTCACTACCATTTGTGATTTCTAAATACTCCGTTTTTTGTTTTAGTGCACGGCTGCTACCGGTTATGTTTGCTATAGCCTCGGCCAAAAGTGGTTCGTTTTCATCGCCTAAAATCCCCAGATTGTTAATTTGTTCGCCAATGGCAATATCGGGAGAAAGACCATCAAAATAATCGCTTACACCGTTTACGTTAGCCGATTTAAAAATTAATGGCTGCATGGCATAAGTATGGTTAGGGTTTACCCCTTCGCGCCTAAAATTAGGTGAGTCGTAAAGTGTGGTTGAGGCTTGATACTTACCGGCCGTGGAGGTGCCTATTTGAACCACTTCAATATACGGACGCAACGAATTAATAATGAGTTCGCTGGCCGAAGCACTTCGGCCTGTTGTTAAAACATAGACTTTAGATAGGTTTAGGCTATTAAGCGGGGTGCCATCATTATTGTCGATAAAACGGTTAATGATCAGTTCGGGGTCTTCGTTTTCAAACGCTTGTTGAAATTCGGCATTCCATTGTTCAGTGCTAAATATTTCTCCGGTAAACTGCCCGGTTACCAAACTGCCAAGCATGATGGCGGTATAAACTGAACCGCCTGGGTTGTAGCGTAAATCTAAAACCAATTCGGTTGCACCTGAATTTTTAAAGGATCCGAAAGTGCTATTGAGTTCTTGGTTAAACTGCTCGGTGCCCGTAAAACCGTTGTACATTAAATACGCAATGTTGGTGCTGTTTACGTTTAAAACATCGCTTACCAAAATAGGGTTTTCGGTGTATTGAATTTTGTTTAAGCTGATGGTTTCTGTAGTTGGGGTAATAGAATCATCGCTCAGCTCTTCAGTGCCGTTGGTGTCGTAACTTCCTAAATTTATGGTGTAGCTGTCTAGGCTTAAAAGTTGGGAAGCGTTATTTGCCGTTAACTGGTTGCCGTCTATACCGTAAAAAATATCACCTCGCTTAACGCCCTGGGTTTCTGCGCTGGTGTTGGGCAATACATGGGTTACCACACCGTAGCGGTTGGTGTCTGTAGATGAAAATCGGAATAATTGGTATTCCATGCCATTGTTGGTTACTACACCGTCAAAAAATTGCTCTAAAGCAATGTAATCGTCAACAATCCAACTGAAACGGTCTACGCTTTCCCGATTATAAATTAGGCTTTCAAATAAATTTTCGGGCCATTGGAAGTTATTTAAGTAATCGTTGTACTCAGCCTCGCTCGAAAAGCGGTCGTTGGCCAAGTTGGCCACATCAGCTTTGTACAGGTAAAACAGGTTCATGCCTTTCCAAACAAAGTCGTTTATCTCTTCCGTGGAAACGGGAATATCATCATGATCCTCAAAACAACTCACTGTAAATAGCGATATTGTGAAGAGCAGAATTAGGGCTTTAAATTTTTTCATGTAACAATTTTAATGGAGTAGTCTATAAAACCCTAAAATTACTTACATTATTGTTTATTAAAAAACTTTTGTAACAAAATTGGAGCTGCTTCGTCGTAATATCAAATAGCCAAAACCAAGCTATTTTAAAACCAAACCAAAAATGACTCAGACCGAGTTTTTAAATATTGTAATGCCTTTTAAAGATAAGGTGTTTCGTTTAGCAAAACGGCTATTGGTATCGACAGAGGAGGCCGAAGACGCCACGCAGGAAGTGCTTTTGAAATTATGGAACAACAAGAAAAAGATTCAGGAGTATAAAAACGTTGAGGCTTTTTCGATGACCATGACCAAGAATTACTGTTTTGATAAATTAAAGTCGAAGCAAGCACAAAACCTAAAATTGGTGCACAGCAATTACGAAGACAACCAAACGGCATTGCAAAAGCAGGTGGAGCTGAACGATAGCGTAAACTGGGTAGGAAGAATAATTGAGGCATTGCCCGAACAGCAACGGATGATTATTCAGTTAAGGGATGTTGAGGAATACGATTATGACGAGATTGCAAAAATGCTCGATATGAACCAAACGGCAGTACGCGTGGCGCTATCGAGAGCGAGAAAAACAATAAGGAAAAAATTGACTAATACACATAATTATGGTATTAAATAATATAGAAAAATTACTTGAGAAATATGAAAACGGTGAAACCACCCTAAAGGAAGAGCAAGTGTTAAAACACTATTTTTTAAGCGACACGGTTGCTCCGCATTTAGAGCATTACAAGCCTATGTTTGCGTATTTTTCGGTGAGCCAGCAGGAACAGTTTACCAAAGACATTCCATTAAAAACTACACGTAAATTTAATTACAAATGGATTGCTGTCGCAGCCGTAGCTGTTGTTATGCTTGGGTTTTACCTAAATCAATCATCCAATAATACGAATGAATTAGGGACTTATGAAGACCCAGAATTGGCCTTCAATGAATTTTCAAAATCAATGGAACTGATTTCTAAAAAATTCAATCAAGGTGCTTCAACCGTGGGGTATTTAAAGGAAGTAGACAAAGGTGCTTCGGCCTTAAATTATCTTAACGAAATTGAAAACACCACAAGTATCATTTTTAAAAACTAGCATGTGCTGTCCCGATAATTATCGGGATCGTTTCAGTTTAAATCAAAAAAAGAACGTATTAAATAACTTAAAAACAAGAATCATGAAAAATAGAATCGTATTAATAGCATTGGCTGTTTTGTTACTGCCGCTTACCGCATTGGCACAAAAGGATATTTTTGAAAAGTATAGCGACAATAATGATGTTACTTACGTAAACATTAAGCCCAAAATGTTCCAGATGATTGCCAAAATAGGCATCGATACCGATGATGCCGAAGCTAAGGCTTATATGGATATGGTAAAAAGCATAACCAGTTTTAAAACTATTGTCACCGATAATCAGTCCATTTCGGGCGATATTGCCAAGTGGGTAAAGTCGAAATCCAGCAGTTTAGAAGAGCTTATGGAAGTAAAAGACGATGGCACCAACGTTAACTTTTATGTTAAGGAGGGCAAGGATGCCGACCACGTAAAAGAGCTTTTAATCTTTGTAAATGGCATTGATAAAGTGATGGAAGAAAAGATAGAAATCAACGGAAAAGAACGTAGAATTGAAACCGTTGTGGTATCGCTTACTGGAGATATCGATTTGAACGAAATATCCAAACTCACCGATAAAATGAATATTCCGGGTGGGAAACACTTAGAGAAAAACAAATAATCATCCGTCATGCAACGAGCAGTTAAATATTTAATTTTCACCTTTTTTACCGCAGCCTTTTTGTCAAGTTGCGGTAACGAGGTGAGTTTACAGCGGTATTACGTAGAAAATCAAGAGAACAAAAATTTTATCACACAAGATTTTCCGTTGTCAATGATTGAGGTTGATAAAACCCAATTCACCCCAGAACAGACTGAAGCCTATAATTCGGTGGATAAATTAAATTTTTTGGGATATAAGATTTACGAATCCAATACCGAATCGTACCACACTGAACTCGCAAAAGTGAAATCCATTTTAAACCAAAGCAAGTACAACGATTTGATGGAGTTTAGCGATAAAGGCAACAGAATAGAGGTGAAATGTATTGGGGATGACGATGAAGCCGAAGAGGTGGTGGTTTTTGGAAATTCCGATGAAATAGGATTTGGAATCGTCAGGATTTTGGGAGATGATATGAATCCCGAAAAAATGATGACGCTAATCAGAGCCATGCAAAATGCCAATATAAACCAAAGTCAAGTGGAAAATATTATGAATTTTTTTAAGTAAAAAGACTCAAACGATAATAGAACAATTTGGCCATCTCTTTTTAGCGGTGGCTTTTTTATTTTCTAAAAATTGAACTAACGTATTTGATAAATGGCGCAATAACTTTCGGTAGAAGCGCCTTCTATATTTATGGAGCCTAATGATGAGGTAACTTCAAAGTGGATAGTGTCGTTTTCGTTTAAATCTATAACGGTAGTAACATAACGGATGGGTGGAGAAACGTTAACATTTAATAAGCTTAGTACACTTACTTGAACATTAACGTAATTTTGCTCGGCAACTAAGCTTCCGTTTTTATAAATTCCCAAACCTATGTTTGTACTTACAGAAAGCGAAGAGCTTATTTTCATCTGAGCGCTAATATGATAAATTCCGTCCTGTTTAGCGGTAAATGTGTATGTTGTTGTATCAAACTCGTTGTTTGAGTCTGAAAGTTCGTTATTAAATGTTAAAATACAACTTCCGGAAGACATGGTATGCCCAATGTCTCCACTGCTAGAAAAAGAAGCCCGTACCATAGTGGGTAGTGCGGCATCTATAATTTCGGTGCTTTCAACACGGTTTACATTTCCAGATCGGGATATTACCAAAATGGAATCTCTAATAACCTCTTTGTCGGTTTCGTTGGCTGTGGCTCTAACTCTAAGTGTGCCGTTTACATCTAAAGCAGCTGTAGGTTCGGTGGTCCCAATGCCAACTTGTGCAAGTAAACTTCCTTGGAAAAATAATGATAAAAAAAAGATTCTCATTTTATATAGGTTTTAGGGCTTGCTACTAATCTTTAAAATGAGAGAATTATGTCTCTAAATTAGTTAAAAATATTATTTTTCAAAGTTTAATGTTGATTTTATTTACATGTTTTTTCATAACTGTGCTTTTAAAAAGTTATTTATACTTTTACGGGGAATATTTAAAATATTTCAATGAACACAAGAGCAGAACAACTAAAAGCCTTCGATAGATTACTCACCATTATGGACGAACTGCGAGAGCAGTGCCCATGGGACAAAAAGCAAACCATGGAAACCCTAAGGCATTTAACCATTGAAGAAACTTACGAGTTGGGCGATGCCATATTGGATAACGATTTGGAGGAAGTAAAAAAGGAGTTGGGCGACGTTTTGCTTCATATTGTATTCTATTCGAAAATAGGTAGCGAGACCCAAGATTTTGATATTGCCGATGTGTGTAACTGTATTTGTGAAAAACTGATAAGCAGGCACCCACATATTTACAGCGATGTAAAGGTTGAAAACGAAGACGACGTTAAACGAAACTGGGAAAACCTGAAATTAAAAGAAGGTAAAAAAAGTGTGTTGGAAGGCGTACCAAGAAGTTTGCCGGCATTGGTAAAGGCCAACAGGATACAAGAAAAAGTGGCTGGTGTGGGCTTCGATTGGGAGCAGCCCAACCAAGTTTGGGAAAAAGTAGAGGAGGAGCTCAATGAATTTAAAGCCGAAGTGAAAAAAGGTGATGTCAATGCTATTGAAAGTGAGTTTGGCGATGTGCTATTTTCAATGGTGAACTACGCCCGGTTTTTGAATATAAACCCAGAAAATGCCTTAGAGCGTACCAACAAAAAATTTTCAAAACGATTTCAATATTTAGAAGGCAAGGCTAAAAATTTGAATAAACCTTTAAAAGACATGACCTTGGCCGAAATGGATGTGTTTTGGGAAGAAGCTAAACAACTTTAGTTAGCAGCAGTTTATCCATTGGGGTCAGAAAAAACAAGGATTCCATTGAGATAAAACGATATCTTATTATAAATACAGGCGTATCCGCGTGTAATTTTCTGTTCCTTCGAATTTAAAGACACTATCCCGAGAAGTGTGTAAGTTATAAATCGAGGGTTTGGCTTGATTAAAGCCGGACCCTTTTTTCAAATATAGTCAAAAACTGGTTTAAAATAATGCCCCAGTTCCTAATGGGCATCGA